>JBNMGO010000114.1:0-5070 GCA_050872285.1 Anaerotignum sp. | reverse complement strand
GCGTTGGAAAAATGGCCTATGGAATTATTCAGCCGCCTGCTCCCCCGTATTTATCAGATTGTGGAAGAAATCAACCGCCGTTTCGTTCTGGAACTGACGGAAAAATACGGCAATAACCCTGATAAAATCAGAAAAATGGCAATCATCGCAGATGGGCAGATTCGCATGGCATATCTGGCAATCGTCGGGAGCCATTCTGTCAACGGTGTAGCGGCACTGCATACGGAAATTCTGAAAAATCAGGAACTCCATGATTTTTATGAGCTCTATCCCGAAAAATTCAACAATAAAACAAACGGCATTACCCAGAGAAGATGGCTGCTTCATGCCAACCCGAAGCTGGCGGCACTGATTACCGAAACCATCGGCAAGGACTGGATTACCAATCTGGATGAATTGAACAAGCTGGTGCCTTATGCAGAGGATGCCGCCTTCCGCAGCCGTTTTATGGCAATCAAGAAGGAAAACAAAATTGCTCTGGCGCAGCATATTAAGGAAACAAAGGGCATTGATATTAACCCCGATTCCATTTTTGATATTCAGGTGAAGCGCCTGCATGAATATAAGAGACAGCTGCTGAATATTCTGCATGTCATCGGGCTGTATAACCAGCTGAAGATGAACCCCGGTCTGGATATTGTTCCCAGAACCTTTATTTTCGGGGCAAAGGCGGCGGCAGGCTACCGCAGAGCAAAGCTGATTATCAAGCTGATTAACGCTGTTGCGGATGTGGTGAATAATGACCCGACCATTCATGGCAAAATCAAGGTGGTATTCATGGAGAACTACCGCGTTTCTCTGGCAGAGAAACTGATTCCCGCGGCGGATATCAGCGAGCAGATTTCGACTGCCGGCAAGGAAGCCTCCGGTACGGGCAATATGAAGTTCATGCTGAACGGCGCGCTGACGGTCGGCACGATGGACGGCGCAAATGTGGAAATCTGCGAGGAGGTCGGCAGAGAAAATATCTTCATCTTCGGCATGAGCGCAGAGGAGGTACAGCAGAAAACACAGGGCGGCTATGACCCCTGGATGGTCTATAACATGAATCAGGAGGTGCGGATGGCACTGACCAGCCTGATTGACGGCACCTTTGACCCTGATACGAACCTTTTCCGTGAATTGTATGATGCACTGCTGAACGGCTGCGGCGGCAGAGCGGATGAATATTTCGTTCTGGAGGATTACGCTGATTATGCGCGCGCGCAGTGGGATATCGACAGAGCCTACCGCGATGCGGAAAAATGGGCGAAGATGGCAATTCTCAATACGGCAAAGAGCGGCAAATTCTCCTCCGACCGCACGATTCGCCAGTATGCCGAGGAAATCTGGCAGCTGCCGCCGGTAGAGATTGAAATGTAAGCTTTTGACGAAAGGAAACAGGGGGAAGGAATTGACATTTCCCCCAATTCCATGTAGAATAGAAAAACGGGCTGGAAAACAGCCCTTATGCACCCGTAGCTCAGGGGATAGAGCGTTCGGCTCCGGACCGAAAGGCCGCAGGTTCGAATCCTGTCGGGTGCAGCGAAGAAACCTTGACTTTTTCAGGGTTTCTTTTTTTATGCCTGCGTTTTTTCTGCAAAAAAATATCCATTGAAATCTCGTTCAACGGATTGAATTTCAAAAAAGATTGTGCTACTATACCTTTGGAAATGTCGATAATTGTAAAATTTTATCGGCTTTTGTCTATGTTGGGGCAAAAACGGCGGAATCCCATGCGAGGGGCACATTCGATTCTGTCATGATTTTTTTAGCGAAGCCATTCTGCCAAATGGGGGGCAGTCTGGTCTGGTATAAAAAATGAGAAGAAAGGGAGAAAAATCATGAAAGGAACCAGAAAGAAAATCATAGGAATTTTTCTTGCGGCTGTGATGTGTATCAGCATCATTCCGTCAGCCGCATTTGCTGAAGATGCGCCTGTGGCAGATTCTGCGGAAACGGTTTCCGCGGCAGGGGAAGAAATGCCGGACGGCGCAGAAAAAACGGAAGAAACGGAAAAATCGGACGCTTCGGCGGACATCGGCGGAGATTTAGGCAACATCATCATCAGTAAGGGTGATTTGAAGGAGCTGGATTCTGCCTTCGGTGTTCCGCACCATAAGCACAGCGAGGACATCGTGGAGTTTCCCGAAACCCCCGACCTTCCCGAGGAACCCGAGGATCTGGCGGATGGCGAGGTTCTGGATGAAATCTACGGACAGCCCGAGGATGCAATGAGTACGGCGGAATATCAGCAGATGCAGACGCTGTCTCTGGATGCACCTGTGGTGCAGGCGGCGGATAAGGAAATTCCCGAAAGTGAATTATCCGGTCCCCTCGTTGTGATTTATGTCAATGGGGAACCATATCGTGGCGGAGATTTAACAGTGCAGGAGAGTGATAACTTTTCTTATATTGTCGGTTGGTCTCCGAATCTGAAGAGCGGTCACATGACATGGTCGGACGGCAGCTGGTTTGAAACAGAACTGTTTCAGGTACCCGGGCTGAATCTGACAAAATCGAGTACCGTTCCGTTGATGCTGAACGGCATTAAGGTCGGCACCTATTCCTTAAATTATAATCAGACGACAGGGAAAATGATGTATAAGGTTGTATTCAACCAGTATATTCAGTTTTTTGACCCGAGTACCATCCTTGCGTATTTGCAGGGAAGCGGTAAATTTATTATACCTATGAATGGCGGAACGATTGCACAGGGCGGCGACAGCGGCACGCTGACGGTTACACCACGTCCTTCTGTTCCGGATGTGCCTGTGATCCCCAGCGGTACAGGCTGGCAGCCCTCCAAAGCACCTGTGTTCAACAACAGTAGCGTTTACGGCTTTGGCAAGGGCATCAAATGGAACAGTTCGGGAGATCCAAACGGAACGCCGCAGATGGAATGGCGCGTAGTCTTTCTGGAGCAGCTGCAGAAAACACAGCAGGAATTTCTGAAGGGAGAAACCCTCAGCGAAAGCAACGGCTATCTCATTTTTACGGATACCCTGGATGAAAACCAGAATTTTCACGTTGCAAGCGTGAAGGAAAATTATGTAAACAATGCGCCCTTCTTTCTGGAATTGCCTGTCATCGTACCCGGAACGGGCAATATCCTCAACGGGACAGCCAATGTTGGCAATGCCAATTATGACGGTCCGGGGCTGATTTCTTCTGTAATTACGGGCGCCAGCTTCACGGAGATTGACGGCAGCAAAGCGACCAAAGCAGAGGAAATTCAGGAGATTCAGCAAGAGGTACGCAACACACCGCTCAGCTGGACGGTCACAACAGACCCTTCCACGCGTCAGCAGACACTGCTTGTGAATACAGGTGTTCTGGGGACAACTGACAGCAGCAAGGGCATCACATGGAGCATGGCATCCAATTCCGGCTGGGCGAATACGGTATTGCAAGGAAAAATCAAGGAATGTGATGCGAAGATAGAAGCCCTTCGGACGGGGCAGGATTCGCCCATTGCCCTGATTCGCAGCCGTGCGAATACGCTGAATACTCTTCTGGAACGGGCGGTGGAACTGCCTGCCAATGCAGGTCAGAAAGAAGAGCTTGCGAAAAAGCTGAAGGCTTGGCAAGATGATTTCGAGAATCGCCGCGGCTTTGATAATATTGATAACCAGAAGCCTCTGGAGGATGAGAACGGCAATCTGCTTGCACCCTTGCCGCAGATGGAACTGATTGAAGCCCTGCAGGACTGCGTGACAGATACAAAGGGCACTCTGCTGAAAAATACGGCGGCTTATAAAAACTACGTTCTTTCGCTGACCAATCTGCAGGCAGACCAGAAAACCTATCTGGCGAACCTTTCGACTTACGGCGCAGACTGGGAGGCGGCAAAGGAAAATTATCAGAAAACCTTGAACTTTTATCAGGATGGACGGGTTTACGGCTTTGTTGTCAAGGTGCGTACCAAGGCCATCAATACCTCTGTGACAAGCTACGAAAATTCGGCAGGGATAGATCTGGATAAAAAGAAATGGAAGGCGGATGATACTGCCGCTGTACGGTTTACGACAGGCATTATCGGCAATTTCGCATTAGGGGACTTCGTTTTGCAGAAGGCAGATGCATTCTTCCAAACAGGGAATGAGGATGTCAAGGATATCCAAGCCGTGGAAAAGGCAAATGCAGGGCTTGCAGGTGCGAAATTTCAGGTTTACTGTGGTCTTAGTGGAAATGAGGACGGCACAAATCTGACAGATGCGTATCTCGCACATTTTCTGGATAAGGATGCCAGCAAAAACGGGGATACCTATCGTTATACCCATACGGGGAATCAGCCCTCCGGTGCGCTGGCAGGGAATATCAGCACCTTGGAGGTGGATGCGAAGGGCAAGCTGATTCTCAGCAACATCATTGCACATCCGCACTATCTGGTGGAAACCGAAGCACCTACGGGATATTATCTGGATACTACCCCGATTCGGGTTGATAATGTGGATACAGAGGTCAATTATAAGCTGGTGCCGAATGTTTCCCGTTCCGTTCTGCTGTATAAGAAGGATTCCTACAGCGGCAATCCTGTCGAAGGGGCGGAATTTGCGCTTTATCGCGTGGAAAACGGCACAGAAACAGCGGTAACGGGCTTTGCAACAAAGAGCCTGAACGGGCATCAGACCTATTGGAAAACCGCAGGCGGCAAGGAAAAGCTGCTGACAAATGAGGATGGGGCGCTTTGTATCCATGGTCTGGATGCAGGGGAGTATGTCCTTCGGGAAGTGAAGCCTGCCGCAGGCTATGTGACACCCGATACTATGCCTTCGTTCTCCTTTACATTGACAGAAAAACTGCCAACGGATATCAAGACAAGTGGAAATTATGATGCAGACGGGCATCGGCTGTTGACAACGGCAGAGAAGCCGCTCGAAAATGACCCCGGCGTAGCAATGCTGACATTGACGAAAACAAGCCTTACCAAAACTCCTCTGGCAAATGTAGGCTTTGCGCTGTTCCGCTTTACTGGGACAGAAAAACAGTGGAGAGAAAACTCCGATGACAGCACACTGTGGAAAGCAGTTACACTGGATCATGCAAAATACTTCCAGACGGAAAATAGTAAAACGAAAGTTTCCCTTG
>JBNMGO010000381.1:0-1842 GCA_050872285.1 Anaerotignum sp. | reverse complement strand
TGGTGTTACCATCGGCAAGGCAGGGGTTTTTGACGATATCGATGCCTGCTTTTTTTACATAGCTGCGGCATTCCCATTCGGGTACATACATCAGCGGACGGATGGAATAGAGTTTTTTTCTGTCCAGGTAGCTAACGGGAGCGAAGCAGTTCAGGCGTCCTTCATAGAAGAGGGACATAAAGAAGGTTTCCACAACATCATCCTTATTATGCCCCAGAGCAACCTTATTGCAGCCAAGCTGTTCCGCCATATCATTCAATGCGCCCTTCCGCATTTTCGCGCAGAGGGAGCAGGGATTTTTTTCTCTTCGCTCGTCAAAAATGATTTTGCCGATATCGGTTTCGACAACGGTATAATGCACGCCCAAATCATCGCAGAGCGCCTGTATGCCGTCATAGCTTGCGCCGGGCAGACCGAGGGAAACAGTGATTGCCTCCAGCTCAAAATGCTTGGGATAGAACCGCTGCAAATGCTTGAGGGCAACCAGAAGACAGATACTGTCCTTGCCGCCGGAAATGCCGACCGCGATTTTATCGCCTTCCTCTATCATGCTATAATCATCTACGGCGCGGCGCACATAGCTTAATAATTTCTGTAATTTCATGTGAATACTCCTTTGTTGAATCTATACTTATCTTATATAGATTATAGCGGAAGGAAGGAAAAAATAAAAGAGCCGCTGAGATTTTTTCGGAAAAAGCGGCAAGACTGTAAAAGGCGAAAGAATCTTGCGTCCAGGGGCGTACTTTTGCGGAAATATTCTTGAAAATATACATATAAAACTGTATAATAAATTTTATAATCTTTTTTCGACAAAATCATTAGAATTTTTTATCAATAAGAGGGGGTGATGAGTATGGCAGCGATTGATGAACAATTATACAAGGAATTGATTGATAAAATCAAAACCTACCATCCGTCCGATGATTTTTCCATGGTGGAAAAGGCATATAAGCTGGCGGTGGAAGCGCATAAGGAACAGAAGAGAAAATCAGGCGAACCATATATCATCCATCCTTTGAAGGTGGCATATATTCTGGCGGAGCTGGAGCTGGATATGGAGACCATCACGGCAGGGATTCTGCATGATATTATTGAGGATACACCCTATACCTATGAGGATATTGCACATCTGTTCAGCGAGGAAATCGCCGCATTGGTGGATGGTGTGACAAAGCTGGGCAAGCTTTCCTATACCACAAAGGAAGAAGCGCAGGCAGAAAACTACCGCAAGATGTTCCTTGCCATGGCAAAGGATATTCGTGTTATTTTGATTAAGCTGGCGGACAGACTGCACAATATGCGGACGTTGAACTACATGACACCCGAAAAGCAGAGGGAGAAGGCACAGGAAACGCTGGATATTTATGCTCCTCTGGCACATCGTCTGGGTATTTCCAAAATCCGCTCCGAAATGGAGGATTTGTGCTTTAAATATCTGAACCCCGATGCGTATTTCGACCTGGCGGCAAAAATCCAGAAGAAAAAGGAAGAACGCGACCAGTTCGTACAGAGCATGGTAAAGGAATTGCAGGCGAAGATGGACGAAGCCGGCATCAAGGGGAAGGTTTACGGCAGAACAAAGCACTTCTTCAGCATTTATAAGAAGATGGTAAACCAGAATAAAACCCTTGACCAGATTTATGACCTGTTTGCCATCCGTGCATTGGTGGACAGCGTGAAGGACTGTTATGCCGTTCTGGGGATTGTGCATACGGCGTATACCCCCATGCCCGGGCGGTTTAAGGATTACATTGCCATGCCAAAGCCGAATATGTATCAGTCATTGCATAATACGCTGATTGGCCCCCATGGGCAGGTGTTCGAGGTGCAGATTCGTAC
>JBNMGO010000035.1:0-8626 GCA_050872285.1 Anaerotignum sp. | reverse complement strand
GCCATGAACCACCCAACTTGAAAAAGCAGATATCATTCTCCAACCGTAGAAGCTCGATGAAAGTTCAAACAGCATTCTACGTCCATGGCGCGCAAACAAAAAGCCGGTACAGTTTTCCTGCACCGGCCCGCTTGGAGACAAAAGCATTCATTATTTATTGGTTATTTCAGGCCCTTACAGCCTTTTTTAATAAATTTTTTAATTCATCCACGCTGAATTCATAGTGGCTGCCGCAGAAGTGACAGTTTACTTCAATCGGCTTCTGATCATCGATCATATCCTGAATTTCCTTCTTGCCGATACTGATGATAGCTCTCTCCACACGCTCTTTTGAGCAGTCACAGACATAACCTGTCGGTGTTTCTTCATAGAATTCCACATCAAAGCCATCCAGTACACGACGGATCATTCCTTCAGGTGTCTCTCCTTCTTCAAGCATAGTCGTTACAGAAGGCAGTTTCTTCACATTCTCTTCCAGCTTGTCAATCACGGCATCATCTGTAAAAGGCATTAACTGAAGAATAAAGCCGCCCGCCTGTTTCACTGTATTGTTCTTCTCCATCAGAACTCCCAGCGCTACACTGGAATTAATCTGTTCACTGGTTGCATAATAATAAGTGAGATCCTCTGCAATCTCCCCTGATACAAGCTGTGTCTGACCTACATAAGGCTCTTTCATGCCCATATCTTTGATGACACTTAAAACACCCAGATCCAGGGCACCGCCCACATCCAGCTTGCCCTTGCTGTTCGGAGGCAGCATCACATCCGGATTATTGACATAGCCCTTCACTGTACCGTCTGATTTTGCTGTCACTGTCAGGCCGCCAATCGGTCCGCTGCACTGAATCTGAAGGGTCAAGACATCCTTCTCACCTTTCATCATGCTGCCCATCATGGCACCTGCTGTCAGCAGTCGTCCAAGCGCTGCTGTAGCCACCGGGCTTGTATTATGTATCTCTCTTGCTTTCTCTACTAAATCTCTTGTTGATGCCGCAAAGATTCTGACCTGATTGCCAGCTCCTGAAGCATGTACAATATAATCTGACATTTCTATTCCTCCATCCGTTCTAAACGGTTTCTTTTCCGTGCTCTCTTGCTACAAAATAAACCCTTTCACTGTCAGGCTTCGGTTTATTATACGTAAAAGCATCATAAATTGCAAGTACTTCCATTCCGGCTTTTTCAATTAAAGCCTTAACTGTCTCCAGGGGATAGGCTCGCTGATAATGGGTTTCACAATAACGTCTGAATAAATCCTCTTCTTCCTTAACAAAAATCGTCAGATCATATTCATTGACCATAGATTCTTCATCATAGAAATTGTCCCAGATAAAACTGCAGTCCTCACGGTCCTCAGCAATGGTCTGTTCCCCCAATATTTCCTGATATTTGTAAACCGTATTCAAATCAAATATAAAAATCCCGCCCGGATCCAGATAATTATTCACCAGTGAAAAGACATGACACAATTCATCTTCCTCAAGAATGTAATTCATGCTGTCACAAATGCTGACCACGGCGCGCATGGTGCCGTAAAGTTCAAATTCCCGCATATCCTGCAGTAAATACAGAATATCCGATGAAGATTTTTCCCTTGCAATACTTAACATTTCCTCGGATATATCAATACCTGTCATATCATAATGATGTTCATCCAGGTACCGTGTCATGGCACCGGTACCGCATCCCATATCCAGTACAAGTCCATCCTCCACACCGTATTTTTTCAGCAGCGAGACAAGATATTCTCCCCACTCGTCATAAGGTACATTGTCCATGAAGGTATCATAAACCTGTGCAAATCCTGTATAAGCTTCCATATCTTTTGTTTTCCTTTTATTCTTCTGTTTTTTCTTTTTCCTTATGCTGCAAATGTCTCTTTTTGATCAGGCCGCCGATCCTGCCGGATTCACTGGCAGTCAGGTTTCCCCATCCTTCTTCCGCAATCCGTTCAAAAAGTCCCAACTCCTCAGCAATTTCATATTTCAGCTGTTCTTCCGGCTTCAATTCCCGAATCAGCACCCGGTCCCCGTTTTTCTTCGTTATTTCTCTGTCCAGAAATGTCTCTTTCATAATTTGCTTCAACTCCTTTACAGGATCAAAGTATTTCCAAATCTAAAAGACCTATTCGCTGAAATGCTGATATCATTGTAATCGATTTTTATGAAAAGTCAATCCATGTCTTTAATGCAAAGGAATAAATCAGTTTCTGAGCGACTTTCTTCTGCTGTATCTGTTCCAGTGCATGCTGGTAATCATCCAGCTGACGCTGATATCTCTTTTTCAAAATCTCTGCACCATCATGAACAGGCACATGATCCGTTTTATAATCCAGAAGAATCAATGCGTCATTTTCCTCAAAGTAAACGTCTATAATTCCCTGAATCAGAACAGTCTCACTGTCGGTCATCTCCGGATGAACAGCCGATATCGGCACCCCCATGACAAACTGTGCCTCTCGATACAGCTGATGCCGTCTGTCTGCCAGAACCATCCGTCTTCCAAGATCAGAAAAGACCAACTCCGCCAGATCTTTCACACGGATACTTTTCCTTTGCTCACCGGATAAACGTCCGCTTGCCTCCATCTCAGACAGCTGTCTGCGCAGCCACTTTTCGTCCCGCTCATCCGGGCAATTTGCAAAATCCAGCAATTCCAATGTCCGGTGATAAGCCGTTCCGCGAAATGCACCAATGTTATCTCCCGGCTTTATCTCTGATTCATCCATCTCTTTCATGAAATCCGGCAATTCCTCATCACCTTCCGGCAAATCCGATACAGTTATTGAATCCGATGAAGCCTCAAATCCCAATATTACCTGAAATTCCGGTAGTACTTCGATTCCCTGCACTTCTTCCATAGCATATTTCTTCAATTCAGAAACGGAATATTTCCCTTTCACAGACAACAGATTTCTTTGTGGATACTGCCATGCAGCGTCCCTGTCCAATATCTTCACCGTTTCATTATCTGCCGCCCACTCCGCATCTATACGCCACTCAAGAAGTTCGTCTTTTTGCCATCGTTTTTCTATGGTTCGTCCTACCTCTCGTCCCACCAGCTCTCTGATATCAATCAGACGGACATCGAAATCTTCCTCTGCATCTTTCCTTAATACAGCAGGCATCACCCAATCCAGATAGCTTTTCGCCCGGCGCAGACGGGATGCAGGCAGGGCTTCCGTGTCGCAGTCCGCCGTACTGCCCCATTTCAGAAACGCCTTTTCAAAATCCTTTACCGTTCCCGTCAGAATCAGCTTTTCCTTCGCACGCGTCAGTGCCACATAAAGCACGCGCATTTCCTCCGCAAGGTTTTCCTCCTTGATTGCCTCCGCTAAGGCACGCTTTGCCAGTGTGCGGTAGGAAACCCGTTTTTCAATATCCGTATAATCCATGCCACAGCCCCATTTCTGATGGAGCAGTACCGCACTGCGAATATCCAGTTCATTAAAGCTTTTTCCCATATCCGCCACGAAAACCACAGGAAATTCCAGACCCTTGCTCTTGTGAATCGTCATCACCTGCATCCGTTCCTCGCCCTCAGTCGGCAGCTTCGCAGAGGAGGTTTCCGCCTCCGCCGTTTTCATATCCTCCACATAGCGAATGAAATAGAACAACCCCTTATGGCTGCCCTTTTCGTATTGCTCTGCCTTTTCCAGTAAAAGCTGCAAATTCGCCTGCCGGAGTGCGCCCCCTGCCGTCACGCTCAGGTAATCATAATACCCCGTTTCGCGGTACAGCAGCCGCAGCAGTTCATGCAGGGAAAAATTCCGCACTTCGTCTCTCCAATGCGCCAAATCCATGAGAAAAGCAGAAATCCTCTCTCGCAGTGCCGCGTCCTCGCCCTCCTGCGCATAGAGCCGCAGACAGTCATAATAAACGCCTCTGCCGCCCTGTAAACGAATCTGCATCATCTCATCCGCAGAAAAATCATAAATCGGCGAATGTAAAATCGAAAGCAGGGGAATATCCTGTCTGGGGTTATCCAGCAGCCGCAAGAGGTTCAGCATAGTTTCCACCTCGGGCACCTCAAAATACCCCTCCGCCGTTTCCGCATAATAGGGCATCCCTGCCTTGCCGAATACATCATCCAGTACACTGCTCCAATTCTTCATGGAGCGCAGCAAAATCGCAACATCTCCATACCGCAGAGGTCGATACGCACCCGTTTTCTTATCCACAACCTGATAGCCGCTTTCCATCAACGCACGAATCCTTGCCGCAATCGCAGTCGCCTCTACCTGCCGTCTGTCCAGTTCCTTCAGTTCCTCCGAAAGCTCGGAATCCTCCGCTTCTGCTGTCGCAATCAGCAAAATCTCGTTTTCTCCGCCATGTGGCTTGTCGCAGTCGGGGAAGGTCATCCCTGCGTATAACGCCGCCGCATCGTCATAAACAATACCGCCCAGATCCTTCTGCATGATCTGACGGAATATAAAATTCACACCATCCAATATATTTTTGCGGCTGCGGAAGTTTTTGGAAAGCACGATTTTCCGTTCCTTCTGTCCTTCCTCCGCAGAGTACCGCTGATATTTTTCATTGAATAATTCAGGCATTGCCTGTCGGAATCGATAAATGCTCTGTTTCACGTCGCCCACCATAAACCGATTATTCTCGCCGATGCTTTCGCCCGAAACCGCCGCCAAAATCATTTCCTGCACAATGTTGCTGTCCTGATATTCGTCAATCATGATTTCATCATACCGCTGCCGCAGCTCTGCCGCCGCTTCTGTCGGTGTGCCGTCCTCGTTCACAAGAATTTGCAGCGCAAAATGCTCATAATCATGGAAATCTATGATATTCTTTTCCCGTTTTGCCGCCGCAAAGGCATCCAGAAACAGCTTTGTCAGCCGCCCCAGTCCCTGCGCAACGGGATACATCCGCCGCACTAAATCTGCCTGCATCTCGGGGCTATAGGCAAAAATCGTTTCCTGCAATTTTTTGATGGTATCCTTCGCTTCGTTCCGCAGTGCCTTGATACGTTCCGCCGTTTCCTTTTCCTCGCCGCGGTAGGCAGGCAGGCGTGCAAAGTCAATCGCAAGATATGCAAGCCGCCAGTCGGCATAGCTTTTCTGCAATGCTGCCGCAAACTGTTCCACTGCCGCAACCTCATTCGTCAAAAGCTTATGATAGCCGCCAAATTCGCCCTCGTCCGCCATCTGCCACGCCTTTTTCAGCTGATAGCGTGCATAGTCCAAGGCAGTTTCCACGCTCTGGCGAATCAGCGCAAACAAGCCGCAATCATCCACTGTTTTCCCCTCCGCAAGAAAAAGGCTCTCCGCCATCTCCTCCAACTGCCGCTCGGGGTTGGGGCTGCCTTGTGCAAAGGTATACAGCTGCAATACCAAATCCTTCAAGGGTGTATCCTTCGTTGAGGAAGAAAAGGTTTCCAGCAGGTCAAAGAACCATTGGCTCTCCTCCGCCGCGTAAAGCGTCTCAAACAGTTCCTCCAGAACCTCCTTCTGCAGCAGCTTGATTTCCGCAGGGTCGGCAGTGCGCACCTTCGGGTCAAGCTCCAACAGATGATAATATTCCCGAATGACCTGCAAACAGAAGGCATGAATAGTCTTGATATCCGCCCTTGGCAGGAACGCCATCTGGTTCTGCAAATGGATATCCTCGGGCGTTTCCTCCAGTTTTTTCGCAATCGCCGCACCGATTCTCTGCCGCATTTCGGATGCCGCCGCATTCGTAAACGTCACCACAAGCAGGCGGTCAATCTCCTGCTCCTCCTGCAAAAGCTTCGTGATGATGCGTTCCACGAGAACCGCCGTTTTGCCGCTACCTGCCGCCGCCGCAATCAGCAGGTCGCTGCCCCGTGCGTCAATCGCCTGTTTCTGCTCTTTCGTCCATCTGTTTGCCATTGCCGTTCCTCCCCACGCTGCTCCCTCGGCTTACTGCGCCCGTTTCAAGCGAATGTGAAAGGGAACATAGCCCGTAAAGGAGCTCATAAAACTACTATAGGAATTATACCAGAAATTCCCGATGAATGCGAAGGAAAAACCGCTCAGGGTCCGGTCGCCGAATAAGTACCTCGCCGTTGTTTTATGAAACAGCTCCTGAAAACCACTCTGATACAGCTCTTCACAGCGGTGCAGCAGCTCTGCCATCTTCCGCTCCTGTCCACTCAGCGAAAAAACCGCCAATAACCCTGTCCACATGCGTGTCCAATCCAGTCCGCTTTTCCTACGCCGAACCGTGCGAATCGTGTGGTGAATTGCCGCCAGTTTAAAAAATCGGGCAAGCGTTTCTTCATTCATCCGCTCCAGATTTTCCCGAAAATAATTATACGCAAGCGGCGTTTCCAGAAAAACCTCATGTGCATCCGCCGCCGTACTTTCCACGCACTGCGCGAAAAAAGCCTGCAAAAACGCATCCTCCAGCGCATATGCCCGGGCGGAAAGCCGCTCCCGTTCCGCCTCAATCCAAAGCAGAAGTTCCTCTTCCTTTTTTCTTTTTTTCCACATAAAAAATCACCTCCCCTTTATTGTAAAAGGAAAGGTGCGTCGTTCCCTGTTTTTTCTCCGCAAAATCAGACAGGCTCCCGCAAAATACGGGAGCCGCAGAATATTAAGCCGAAAACAGGTTTTAGCAGCCGCAGTTATTGCCGATGCTGTTGTTATTGTTGTTGCCGCAGCAGCACAACAGAATCAGAATCCACAGCCAGGAGCCGTTGTCACCCCAGTTGCCGCAGCCGTCATTGTTGCCGCAGCAGCACAACAGAATCAAGATCCAGATGATGCTTTCGTTCCCACAACCAAATCCACACATAATAAAATACCTCCTTAAGATAAAAGCATTCTTGTTACACTCCTATCCTATGAGGTATTTTGGAATTTCTTGCCTGTCTTGCTTTTGTTTTCTTCCGAAAAAATTACTTCGGCAAAATCAAGTCATTGATACTGATGTCCACCGTAAAACCGCCCATTTCGTCCGCAATGCTGACCAGCTTGATGCTTTCCGCATCCACAAAATGCAGTACATGCGTCATTTTATTTGTCTCCCCGAGAGAAACCAGGTCAGCTTCTTCTGCAATGCCATAGAAAAACGCCTGCATCCCGTTTCTGCGGTAAAGCTCCATGATGGATAATGCGGCATCGTAGCCTGCTTCTGTGCAGGTGAAGAGTGCCTTTGTCTGCACCTCTGCCATAAAATCATCCCTTCTTCTTTTCCACAAGCAGCTTTTCCAGCTCATCAATAAAGGTATTGATATCCTTAAACTGGCGGTAAACCGAGGCAAAACGCACATACGCCACCTCGTCCACCTCTTTCAGACGATCCATCACCATGTTGCCAATCTGCTTGCTTTCCACTTCTCTTTCGCCCAGACCCATCAGCGTATTTTCAATATCATCCGCCAGATCCTGAATCTGCTGTGCCGTAACAGGGCGCTTGTTGCAGGATTTCATCACGCCGTTGATAATCTTCGTTTTATCGAAAATTTCCCGTGTGCCGTCATTTTTAATCACCGTAATGGGAATCATATCAATCCGCTCATAGGTGGTGAAACGCTTGCCGCAGCTTTCACAGAGACGGCGGCGGCGGATAACAGAATTATCCTCCTGTCCGCGGGAATCAATTACCTTTGTATCGTTATAATTGCAAAAAGGGCATTTCAAAGCCGTTTCCTCCTTTGAATATCATAAAAATCTACCCTTCAGTATAAAGGAGATTTTCCCTTTGGTCAACACCCGCAGCCGTCGTAAAATCGCAAACCACATCGATTGTGATTGATTTTTTCAGTCCTTTGTGCTATGATAGCAATAAGAAAGGATTACCGCTTGTGGAAGGGCGGTCAGTCCGTAATAATGTGGTTGACCGTCTAACTTCTGTTAGGCGGTCTCTTTTTTATCTGTTCCTGTTTTCCAACAGGGCGATAATTGCTATCATGAGCATACCGAATTGAAACAAATCCGAATATGTAACAAACATAACAGCATCACCCCCTTTTACAGAGAGTGACTGAGCCGCCGAGCGATAATCCATGTATTTAGTGTATCATAGTTTTCCTTTTTCGACAAATCTTTTCTGATTGTCAATCCCCATCTGTCCGCAGGATCTCCTCTCCATCCACCTCCACAAGAATGATATCATCCCCGATGCGGCGGATACACCGCCAAGGCACAAAAAACGCCCGTTCCTTCCCGAAGAAATTCCACTTACTGCCGCACTCCGGAATGATAAGTGTGCAGATTTTCCCGGACACTGCATCCAGCTCCAAATCACAGACGCACCCCAGTCTTCTGCCATCGCAGATATTGATGACCTCTTTCTCCTGTAAGCAGGAAAACCGTTCCCATTTCATTTTCTCTCCTCCATTTTTGGTAATCTTTTTTTAATTTTATGCGAAAAAAGTCCGTCCACAGGCTCACTTTCGGCAATCTGTTTAAATTCATCTTTTTCGTGCTGTTCCCCTTGACGAGTTTCTTGGAATACCATACAATATATATGCTTGCTGTTTTCAGCAAAACCTATATCTTGTGGTTTATTTGAGATAAAAATTCATTTGAATGGAAATAGAAAAACAGAAGATTTCGGAAAGAGGGAAGGATTATGATTACAACCATCACCAAAAGAGACGGGCGCACCGTGCATTTTGATATCAACAAAATTGCAAGCGCCAT
>JBNMGO010000177.1:0-3792 GCA_050872285.1 Anaerotignum sp. | reverse complement strand
TGCAGAGCGCAGGCATCGTCTCCGTCCATTCGACAAAGTCCCCCTCGCTTTCGGGTGGAATTGCCACGCAGAAGGAAACCTCCGCCGGGGTTTCCATGGGGTATTCCGTAAAATACATCCGTCGTGTGATATCCGTCCCGTAGGTGTGCATGGCTTCCAGTGCGGTGTTTCTGAGCGTCACCGTCCGCTCCGCAATCGTTTCGCTGTGATAGGTGCGGCGGTAAATCCGCTGCCGTTCCAGGCGGATGGTCTTAACCTGCGCCGCGCCTGTCTGCGCCCGTTCATACAGCTTTTCGATGTTCAGATTCAGTTCATCGCGCAGCTTTTCCAGGCGGCGAATCAGCGGCAGAATATCGGAAGAATCGTTGAAATACGCCCGAATCTCATCCAGAGAAAGCCCCAGATTCTGAAAGCTGCGGATGCTGCGCAGCTTCGTGAAGGTGTCAATCGTATAGTAGCGGTTGCCCGAACTGCCTTCCTTCACATCCGGCTGAATCAGCCCGCGTTCCTCGTAATTGAGGATAATGCGGCGTGTCACGCCGAGGGATTTTGCAATTTCACCAATGGAAAATAAATTTTGTTCCTTCTTCATAAAAAGTCCCCCCAAAAAAATGCAAAAAGGTCTTGTATCGTACATCGGTGTACGATGTATAATAGCATTATACAAAGTGATTTGTCCAAAATGCAAGAGTAAACGGAATTTTATAGAAAAGAAAACCGGAGGCTCGTGGGAAGAATGTGTATGGAAGTGGTTTCTTTTCAGAACGAAAGGGTTCCTGTCTTGGCATATTTTGGCAACCTTTTGTTTTATGGGCAGCTTTGTGGATCGGAAAGGGGAGAGGTGTCGATGGAGCGGAAATAAGCATCGGCACATAAAAAAGCCCTCTCGGTGAGAACCGGGAGGGCTTTCTGTTGTTTCAAATGCCGTCAGCATCCATTAAAATCCGTAAGTAACGGAGATATTTGCGGTAATTTCAATTTTGCCGTAGCTGATGGTTGTGCCAAGTCCGCTGTCCGCCATGGCATCCTCTGTTGCCGCAAGGCTGTTGCTCTTTGCGTTTGTATCCAGATAATAATAATTTCTGGAAACCTCGCTGACATTTTTCACTGCGCCTAAGGGCTTGCCGTATGCCTGCGCGATTGCTGTCGCGGATGTTTCCGCATTCTTTACAGCCGCCTGCAGTGCCTGCCCGTAATATTTGCTCTGGTCTGCGATGGAGAAGGAAACGCCGTTTGTGCCGCTTGCGCCTGCCTTTAATGCCGCGTCAATGTATTTGCCGGTGTTGTTGACGTCCTTTGTTTTCACCTGTAAATAGGTTTCTGCATGGTAGCCGGTCAAAGTGCGTTTGCCTGTTTCGTCATTGTAACGATAGGTGGGGTATACAGAGGTATACGCCGTTACGATATCGTCCTTTCTCACGTTCAGATCCGTCATGGCTTTTGTCACCGCCGTGGTGATGCGGTTGTTTTCCTTCTGCGCCGCCTGCGCCGTTTTGCCGTCCGTACCGATTTCGAGGGAAATATCCGCCGTATCGGGGTCAGCCTGCACAACACCCGTACCGTTTACGTTGATTTCGCCCTCAGCCGCATACGCCATGCACGCCGCCCCGATGGATAACACTGCCGCCGCCGCAAATACCGCTAATCCTCTTGCCCATTTTTTCATCATACATACGCTCCTTTCAAATATCAGAATATTGTTTTCTATTGGACGAAGAAAAACGGAAAGAGTTCCCAATATTTTCTGTTTTCTTAAAATTTTTTTTAAAAAAATTCATAAAGATAAAATATAATGTTATGTAAATTGATATAAATCAATGTGGAATAAAAATGTAGGGAATTCAATGCTTTCAGAATGAAGAATCCTCGTTATTTCTTTATCAAAATAATTATGTTAAGTTTTTGTTAACATTAGCACTCGCCTATTGACAGTGCTAATAATCGGTGTTATATTGTACTCGAACAAAAGAGAAAGAGGAAATCGAAAAGAGATTCTCCCTTGTTCTCAATCAACACATCGGATTTGAACCGATTGTGCAAATCAATTTTAAAGTATCTTTTGAAAGGAGATATGACTTATGATGATGCATAATTTTTTGGGTGACAACTTATTTGATGAAGATTGGGCAGATTCTCCACTGATGAGAGAGTATTTCGGGAAAGGCAATTTCCTGTATGGCAAACACGCAAAACACCTGATGCGTACCGATGTAAGAGAAACAGAAGATGCCATCGAGGCAGATATTGACCTGCCCGGTTTCAAGAAAGACGAAATTCAGGTACATCTGGAAAATGGTTATCTGACCGTTTCCGCAGCAAAGCATGCAGAAAATGAAGCAGGCAAAGGCAAATACCTGCGTCAGGAACGGTATTCCGGCACAGTCAGCCGTACCTTCTATGTAGGCGATACCCTGAAACCTGATGATATCAAGGCAAAATATGAGGACGGTGTTCTGGTAGTCAGCATGTCCAAGAAGGCACCCGAAGCAATCGAACAGAGAAGCCAGATTGCGATTGAAGGCTAAAAGCCTAAGTCGAAAACAGGTGCATAACGAAAGCCCCTATCCATTCGGATAGGGGCTTTTTTCTGTTTTCAACTTAAATTTTAGTCTTTCTGGAATTCGCATGCAATCGGTTCATTGTTTACAATCAGAATGATGCGGTGCTCGCCCTTGCCAATCGTGCCGCAAAGCCCTTTCCATTCCACTGTCGTATCCAGAGCTTCCCCTGCAGGCAGGGTTTCTGTTTCATCCCGTTTCCATTCGGATACCCGTGTGCCGATGTTTTCCTCCCACACACCCTTCTTCTTTGTTTCCAGATGATATTCCGAAGGGTCAAATTCCACATCCTTGTCGGAATCGTTTTTCAGAACAAAGGTTGCCTTGGAGGATTTCAGCGTATCCTCCTTCAATGTCAGCGTTACGCCGTCAATGGTATTCACCTCATCAAAAACTGTCGTATAGTCATTGCCGCAGCCAACCAGCAGCATGGTCAGAATTGCAAGCAGTGCAAAAATTCTTTTTTTCATTTTATGTCCATCCCTTTCTTGTCCGTTTTGCCGTCTGTAAAAAGTATAGCATACTTTTCTGTTTTATGCGTCATATTTCTTGATGACCGCAATCCCGATGGGTGTCGGTCCCGTATGCACGCCAATCGTGCAGCCGATGTGATACGCTTCTACCTCGCCCGTAAAGCCAAGCTTCCGCATTTCCTCGACCACTTCCGCATAAAGGGCATGGAATTCCTCTTTATCATAGCCATAGCCTGTGCAGATGCGGTAATCGTTGATGTTCTTATCCTGGAAAAACCGCTTGGTATCATCAATGAACCGTTGCAGGGATTTTTTTCTGCTGCGCACAATGCCTGCCGCCTGCAACTCCCCTTCGTACAGCTGAATCATGGGCTTGATTTTCAGCATGCTTGCCACCTGAATCATCGCCTTGCCGACGCGTCCACCCTTTTGCAGATAGGAAAGGTCTGCGGTGGTGAAGAAGATACGGGAGGTCATTTTCAGCTTTTCGATGCGTTCTGCCGCCTCCTCGAGCGTCAGTCCGTCCTCCGCCATTCTTGCCGCCTCCGTCACCAGAAGTCCCTCCTGCACCGTTGCGGAATAGCTGTCAACCACGATGATTTTGCAGGCAGGGTATTCCTCCATCAGCTCCTCTGCAATCAGCGTAATGCTCTGATAGGAGCTGCTGAATTTTGCCGTCAGGTTGAAATAAAGCACCTGCTCGCCTGCCTTTGCGTAGGGCAGAAAGAAATCGTAGAGGTCAATCTGCGTGGGGGTGGAGG
>JBNMGO010000051.1:0-7413 GCA_050872285.1 Anaerotignum sp. | reverse complement strand
CCTGCGACGTTGTGCCGAAAATCAGAAAACCAACCTCCTGCAAAAGCCGCAGATGCTTCTTCCCATCCAGATACATGGTGCGCAGAATCTGGTCTGCTTCTGCCAATTCCGCACTGCCAAGGAGGGTTTCAAATTTTCGGGTGGTTTCCTGCGCCTCCGCTCTGGCGAGGGAGAGCAGTTCCTCTAAGCGTTTATCCTGCGCAAGCAGAGAGGGCTTCTCCGCCTGTGTTTCCTTCGCACGGGAATGATACAGCTGTGTATTTCTGTTGTATGGATACATATTTGTCTCCTTTTTGCTTTTTCTATCATCCTATGCAAAAGGGTTGCCTTTCTTGCCTTCCGGCAGGGGAAATAAGGGTGGTATGCGGCAGGGTTTTGTGATAGAATGAGGGAAAAAGAATCGAGAAAATCTGAAAAAGGTGGGTATAAAAAATGAGCAAGAAAATCGTATTGACGGGCGGCGGCACAGCAGGACATGTGACCCCGAATCTGGCATTGCTGCCGTATCTGAAACAGGAAGGCTATGAGGTCATTTATATCGGCTCTCAGAACGGCATTGAGCGCACGCTGATTGAAGCGGAGGGCATCCCCTATTATGGCATTTCCACAGGCAAGCTCCGCCGTTATCTTTCCAAGGAAAACCTCAAGGATGTGTTCAAGGTGCTGAAGGGCATCGGCGAAGCAAAGCGTCTGCTGAAAAAACTGAAACCTGATTTGGTATTTTCCAAGGGCGGCTTTGTGGCGGTTCCCGTTGTGCTGGGTGCAAAAAAGAACCATATCCCCGTTATCATCCATGAATCGGATATCACCCCCGGTCTGGCGAATAAGATTGCTATGCCCTCCGCAAGGGTGATTTGTTCCACCTTCCCCGAAACCCTGCAATATGTGCCGAAGGGCAAGGGCGTGCATACAGGTACCCCCATCCGTAAGGAATTATTCGAAGGACAGAGAGAAAAAGGTCTCTCCGCCTGCGGGTTCAGCGGCGAAAAGCCTGTTCTTCTGATGATGGGCGGCTCTCTGGGGGCAGTCAAGCTGAATAACTGCCTGCGTGAAATCCTGCCCGAATTAACAAAAACCTTCGATATCATTCATCTCTGTGGCAAGGGCAATTTGGATGAAAGCTTACAGAACAGAACAGACTATCGGCAGTTTGAATATGTTTCCGATGGACTGAATGATTTATTCGCGGCGGCGGATTTTGTGGTTTCCCGCGCAGGGAGCAATTCCATTTCGGAATTTCTGGCGCTGAAAAAGCCGAGCCTGCTCATTCCCCTGAGCGCAAGGGCGAGCCGCGGCGACCAGATTCTGAATGCGGCATCCTTTGAAAAGCAGGGCTTTGCGCGCGTGCTGGATGAGGACGAAATGACGGCGGAAACCATGAAAAAAGAGATTTTCGCCCTCTATGAAAATAAGGAGAAATACATTGCGGCAATGGAAAAAAGCCCTGCCGGAGACGGCGTTGCGGCTGTGATGACGCAGATTAAGGTCCTCATGCGCTGATTCCTGCGAAAAATGACGAAAATGTTAATGCAATCTTAAGAATTTCTGAATTGACACTCCAAAGACGGATGGACTAAAATGGACGTTAGGAAAAAAGAAAACGGAGGAAATGAAAATGAAGAAAAGATACCTTGCGTTGGCGTTGGCGGCAGTTCTGGCACTTGGCGCGGCAGGCTGCGGCAAAGAAGAAACGAAGGACAATAGCGATAAAACGGCGGAAAAGGGTACGGTGGATACCACCGAGATCCTGCAGGCGCAGATGCCCGAGGAGGGCGAGGAAATCGCAGTCATCACCACATCCAAGGGTGTTGTGAAGATGCGCTTTTTCCCCGAAGAAGCACCCAAGGCAGTGGAAAATTTCAAAACACTGGCGAAGCAGGGCTATTATAACGGTCTGCTCTTCCACCGCGTGATTGAGGATTTCATGGTGCAGACGGGCGACCCTAAGGGCGACGGCACAGGCGGCGAAAGCTGCTGGGGCGAAGCCTTCGAGGATGAAATTTCTCCCAAGCTGCATTATTACAGAGGCGCGGTTGCCATGGCAAATTCCGGCGCGAATACAAACGGCAGCCAGTTCTTTATTGTACAGGCGAAGGACGTTGTAGAGGAAGCGCTGACGGCATTGCAGGATGCCAGAGATAATAACGAAGGTGAGGAGCTTGGCGTAACCCTGACAGACGGCATGTATTACACCTTCAGCCAGCTGTTCCCCGATTCTGTTCTGGAGCATTACAGAGAGGTCGGCGGTGCGGCGCATCTGGAATATGTTTTCGGCAATCCCTATACCATTTTCGGGCAGGTCTTTGAAGGTCTGGATGTGATTGATGCCATCGCGGCGGCAGAAACAGATGAAAACGATAAGCCTGTGGAGGATATCACCATCGAAAGCATTACCTTTGAAAATTATCATGCACAATAACAAAAACAACGAGGGGCGTTTGGTTCTGCAAACGCCTTTCTGTATGCGAAAAACACTGGCAAATCTTCATTTTCTGTTGCAAATAGGGGTAAATCATAGTATTATTTGAAAGAATGGAGTAATTTGTACAAAAATAAGAAGAACAAAAGGAGAGACAATAAATGAGCTTGTATGAAGATTGGATGAAGAAGGCATTTTCTCAGGAAGGCCGCAGCATTGAAGCGGTTTGGGAGGAATATCTGCCCAAGGAACAGAAAATCTATGAATATATCCTCGGCGAAAAGGTAACAAAGCTGGAAGGCACGGTTGCAGAGCTGGCAGAGCGTTTCAATATGACAGCAGAAATGATTGTTGCATTTATCGATGGTCTGAACGCATCTCTGGAAGAGCAGTTTGATATGGATACTCTGGCAGAGGACACAAAGGTCTGCATCAATATTGATTTTGAAAAGCTGTATAAGCTGATGATTGAATATAAGGCAGAGCATCTGTCCAACCTGCCCCAGTGGGACAGCATTTATGACGCGGAAACCAGAAAACGCTTTGCACTGGAACAGAAGAAATCCAAAACCATCGTAAAGGGTGAAAAAATCGGTCGTAACGATCCCTGCCCCTGCGGTTCCGGCAAAAAGTATAAAAAATGCTGCGGCAGAAACGCATAAGGCTATGAAGACGATTGTGGCAAAGGTTGACCTGAGCCAAGCGTCATCCGCAGAAGTCATTCAGACGGCTGCAAAAATTTTGCAGGAGGGCGGTCTGGTGGCTTTTCCCACAGAAACCGTTTACGGTCTGGGCGGAAACGGCTTGGACAGCGCAGCCTGTGAAAAAATATACCTTGCAAAGGGGCGTCCTTCGGATAACCCCTTAATCCTGCATATTTCCGAATTTGAAGAACTGGACCGCATTGCGGCGGAGGTTTCTCCCAAGGCAAAACAGCTGATGGATGCCTTCTGGCCCGGCCCTCTGACGATGATTTTCAAAAAGAAGGACATCGTCCCTGCGAAGGCAACCGGCGGTCTGGATACCGTTGCGGTGCGTTTCCCGAGCCATCCTGTGGCAAGGGCAATTATCCGCGCGGCAGGTCTGCCCATCGCGGCACCGAGTGCGAATTCCTCGGGCAAGCCAAGCCCCACCAGAGCCTCCCATGTGGAATATGATCTGAATGGGAAGATTGACATGATTGTGGACGGCGGTGCGGCAGAATGGGGACTGGAATCTACGATTGTGGATGTTTCGGGCGAAATCCCCATGATTCTGCGTCCCGGTGCAGTCACAAAGGAAATGATGGAGGAAGTCATCGGGCAGGTCGAGGTTGACCCTGCGATTTTGCACAAACCCACGGCGGACTTTAGACCAAAGGCGCCGGGGATGAAATATACGCATTACTCCCCTAAGGCAGAGGTTTTTCTGGTGAAGGGGGAAAGAAATGCTGTTGCGGAGAAAATCAACGCACTTGCGGCGGCGGAACAGGCGGCAGGCAAAAAGGTCGGCGTGATGGCGACGGAGGAAACAAAGGCGCTGTATCATGTGGATGTGGTGCTTTCTCTGGGCAGCAGAGCAAAACCCGAAGAAATCGGCGCGAACCTCTTTAAAACCCTGCGGAAATTCGATTTTCTGGGGGCGGATGTGGTTTATTCCGAGGTCTTTTCCGAAGAAGGCGAAGGAATGGCGATTATGAACCGTCTGAATAAGGCGGCAGGCTATCGGGTCATAGAAGCGAAGTAAAGAAGAAAAAAGGAGTGTTTGATATGTTGGCACTGGGCTGCGACCATGGCGGTTACCCCCTGATGAAGGAAGTCATCAAATATCTGGAAGACAATAAGATTGAATTTAAGAACTTCGGTACCTATTCCGAAGCATCTGTGGATTATCCCGAATATGCAAAAAAGGTTGCACATGCAGTCGCTGACGGCGAATGTGAAAAGGGCATCCTGATCTGCGGCACGGGTATCGGTATTTCCATTGCGGCAAATAAGGTAAAGGGCATCCGCTGCGCGCTGTGTGGCGATGTGTTCTCCGCAAAGGCAACCAGAGAGCATAACGATGCCAATATTCTGGCAATGGGCGCAAGGGTAACAGGCCCCGGGCTGGCGCTGGAAATCGTAAAGGCATTTCTGGAAACACCCTTTTCCAATGATGAACGTCATATCAGAAGAATTAAACAAATCGAAGATTGAGAGGGAAGAAGCATGAGTAAATTATTTGTATCCGAGCATCCTCTGATTCATACCAAAATGGCGATGCTGAGAGATGAACAGACCGGCACAAAGGAATTTCGTGAAATCATCGGCGAGGTAGCCTCTCTGCTGCTGTATGAAGCAACCAGAGACCTGCCCCTGAAGGAAGTGCAGGTAAAAACACCGATCGCAACCGCAACCTGCAAAACCGTTGATACCAAGCTTGCAACGGTTCCCATCCTGCGCGCAGGGCTTGGCATGACAGACGGGATTCTGAACCTGCTGCCTGCGGCAAAAATCGGGCATATCGGTCTGTATCGTGATGAAACCACACTGGAGCCTGTAGAATATTACTGCAAGCTGCCTACGGATATTGAAGAACGTACCGTATTCCTGACAGACCCCATGCTGGCAACGGGCGGTTCCGCGGATGCGGCAATCGGTTTCCTTAAGGCAAGAGGGGTAAAGAATATTATTTTCCTGTGTATTCTGGCAGCTTCCGAGGGCGTGGAACGTTTGCAGAAGAATCATCCCGATGTAGATATCTATGCAGCGGCGTATGATGACAGCGGTCTGAATGAGCATGGATATATCGTACCCGGTCTGGGTGACGCAGGCGACCGTATCTTCGGTACGAAGTAAACCACTCCCGGGAGGAGAGATTGATTTTGGTAGAACATAACTGGTTATTATATATTGCCGCCTTTGCCTGTGCCTTCGCCATCACTCTGGTGACGACACCCTTCGCAAAATGGCTTTCCGTCAAATGCGGAGCCATTGATTACCCGAAGGACAGAGGCGTGCATAAAAAACCGATGCCCCGTATGGGCGGGGTAGCCATCGTGCTTGGCTTTACGATTACGGTACTGATGGTGAATTATTTTGATAAAAGCATGGACGGCAGACAATTTGCAGGCTTTCTCATCGGCGCGCTCCTGATTGCAGGCTTAGGCGTGGTGGATGATATGAAAAACCTGCCGGCGAAGCTGAAATTCTGCGTGCAGATTCTGGCGGCGCTGATTGTCATTTTTTCCGGCACACGAATTCAGGTGGTGCTCTGGCCCGTAACGGCATATTTACAGAAATTCAGCATCCCCATTACGCTTGTCTGGATTGTCGGCGTAACAAACGCAGTGAACCTGATTGACGGTCTGGATGGTCTGGCGGCAGGGGTCACCTCTATTGCAGCAATGAGCCTGATGGTGCTCTGCATCATGACAGGCAGCACAACGGCAGTCGGACTTACGGCGGCACTGGCAGGGGCGTGTCTGGGCTTCCTTCCCAGAAACTTCAACCCTGCGGAAATCTTTATGGGCGATACCGGCTCTACATTCCTCGGCTTTGTCCTTGCGGTAACGAGTATTCTCGGCGTGTTCAAGGGCTATGCCCTGCTTGCGCTGATTGTAAGCGTGCTTTGCGTTGGTCTGCCCGTATTCGATACGATTTGTGCCATGCTGCGCCGTATGGCGAAAAATCAGCCCATCATGCAGGCGGACAGAGGACATCTGCACCATAAGCTGATTGACCATGGCTTCAGCCAGAGACAGGCGGTATTGATTATGTATACCATCAGCCTGCTGTTGGGGCTTCTGGCAATCTTTATCAGCTTTAAGGATTCCGGTACGATTGTGGTCATGGCGCTGACGGTCATCGTGCTGTGCTTCATCATTTATTATTTCAATGCCCATATCAGAAATAAGCAAGACCACGAAGATAAATAAAGGTTCAGACGATTTTCTCCCTGTTTCCAAAGCAGGGAGATTTTTTCTGTCTTCGTACCTGTTTTTTTAGGTGGAAATATAGTATAATAAAAGTTCAGAAAACGATGAGAACAATACCGATTGGAAAGGAGGAAAGCCGCATGGCGGAAGAAATTCGTTTAAGTAAAAACTTCATAGAAACCGAGCTGCCGCAGGCGCCTCCCTTGTACGTTTCGGTTTATCTGATGACCTTAGCCGTCGGGCAGGATGCCAAGAAGGTGGCGGAAAAGCTGAATGCCACGGAAACGGACGTCCTCTATGCCTGGGGCTATTGGAAGGGTAAGGGCTATTTACAGGAGGAGCAGAAACAGGAAACGCAGAGACCGGCATTGGTTTCCTCTGCACGCCCCGATTATTCCCCAAGAGAATTGGCACTTTACATAAAAAACGATAAGGTCAGAAAATTATTCGATTCCGCGCAGAAAAAGCTGGGGAAAATGCTCTCCCAGCAGGATATGAGCCTGCTGTTCAGCTTTTATGATTGGCTTGGTCTGCCCATGGATGTCATTGAGCTTCTGCTTTCCTATTGCACCGCAAACGGGCATACCGGCATGCGCTATATCGAGAAGGTCGCTATCGGCTGGGCGGAGGAAGGCGTGAATACCGTGGAAAAGGCGGCGGAATATATCGAGCTGCGGAAAACGGGTTACCGCGCCATTTTGCAGGCATTTGGGCAGAATCGTATGCCCGTGGCGGCGGAGGAAACCTATATGAAAAAATGGTTACAGGAATATAAACTGCCATTGGATGTGGTGAAGCTTGCCTGTGAAAGAACCGTGATGCAGACAGGAAAGGCGTCTTTTGCCTATGCCGACCGTATTCTGGAGAACTGGAAAAAGGCGGGTGTGTCTTCTGTTGCGGATGTGCAGGCGCAGGATGCCGCCTTTGCGGCGAAAAAAGCGCAGAATATACAGACCGCGCAAACCGCAGAAAAGCCGCAGCGCGCCCAGAAGCAGAACCGTTTCATCAATTATACGCAGAGCGAATGGGATTTTGCGGAGCTGGAACGCCTGGAACGGGAACAGAGAGAAAAATGGTAAGCGAAGATAAAAAGGAT
>JBNMGO010000125.1:0-4785 GCA_050872285.1 Anaerotignum sp. | reverse complement strand
CAATGTCAGCGTTACGCCGTCAATGGTATTCACCTCATCAAAAACTGTCGTATAGTCATTGCCGCAGCCAACCAGCAGCATGGTCAGAATTGCAAGCAGCGCAAAAATTCTTTTTTTCATTTTATGTCCATCCCTTTCTTGTTCATTTTGCCGTCTGTAAAAAGTATAGCATACTTTTCTGCTTTATGCGTTATTTTTTATACATCGTACTTTTTGATGACCGCAATCCCGATGGGTGTCGGTCCCGTATGCACGCCAATCGTGCAGCCGATGTGATACGCTTCCACCTCGCCCGTAAAGCCAAGCTTCCGCATTTCCTCGACCACTTCCGCATAAAGGGTATGAAATTCCTCTTTATCATAGCCATAGCCTGTGCAGATGCGGTAATCATTGATGTTCTTATCCTGGAAAAACCGCTTGGTATCGTCAATGAACCGTTGCAGGGATTTTTTTCTGCTGCGCACAATGCCTGCCGCCTGCAGCTCCCCTTCGTACAGCTGAATCATGGGCTTGATTTTCAACATGCTTGCCACCTGAATCATCGCCTTGCCGACGCGTCCGCCCTTTTGCAGATAGGAAAGGTCTGCGGTGGTGAAGAAGATACGGGAGGTCATTTTCAGCTTTTCGATGCGTTCTGCCGCCTCCTCCAGCGTCAGTCCGTCCTCTGCCATTCTTGCCGCCTCCGTCACCAGAAGTCCCTCCTGCACCGTCGCGGAATAGCTGTC
This sequence comes from Anaerotignum sp., assembly GCA_050872285.1. Taxonomy (GTDB): domain Bacteria; phylum Bacillota; class Clostridia; order Lachnospirales; family Anaerotignaceae; genus Anaerotignum_A. The sequence goes on along the minus strand of JBNMGO010000125.1, from coordinate 4,060 downwards.
AACCACGATGATTTTGCAGGCAGGGTATTCCTCCATCAGTTCCTCTGCAATCAGCGTAATGCTCTGATAGGAGCTGCTGAATTTTGCCGTCAGGTTGAAATAAAGCACCTGCTCGCCTGCCTTTGCGTAGGGCAGAAAGAAATCGTAGAGGTCAATCTGCGTGGGGGTGGAGGTTTTGGGATAAACGCCGGGGTGTTCCGCCATTTCTCTGTAAAATTCCTCCGCAGTAATTTCTACGCGGTCTTTTTTGTAATGCACGCCATCCATGGAAACATAATATGGAATGATGCCGATGTGGTATCGTTCCTCCTGTTCCTTTGTAATGTCGCAGGAGCTGTCGCTGAGCACACGAAATTTCATAAAAATCAAGCCTCCGATAATGATAGGTAAAAATTGGTTAGGGGTCTGGTAGGGATTTTGCCGGGAAAACGAGAAAAATTCTCTTTTCAGCCTGTGCTTTCTTGTTACTTTCTTCTATTTTATCATACATTGTAACCCATATTAGCATACTATTTCCCGATTTACCAGAGAAAAATTAGTTTTACTTTAAAAGTAATTGACTTATAATTAGTTTTATATTAAAATCATTTCATATTGTGTTAAGAAAAGGAAGTTTCTTCCTTTTATAAGAGAGAGTAGGCAAATTGTTTTTACAGACAGCGGAAGGGTTTGGGAAATGCAATGTTCATTACTTTGCTACGCAAAGCAGGCTTCGCCTGCCACCCCTTCTTGGGTGGTAAGCAATGTCCCAAATGGAATCCGCAGAGGGGGCTTTGCCCACTCGAGGAAAACTGCTGTTTTAACAAGTCGAAATTTTATTTTGACTTAATGTTTCGGGGAGAGGAGTAAAAGAATGAAGGCTGTAACAGGCAGAGAAATCGTAACCAGCATCATGCGGCTGGGTACGGAAATGGCACGCTGGAATAAAGCGTATGCAACGAAGGAAAAGGTTGCTGCCCGTGCCGAGGAATTGGGACTCACGCGGCATCAGCTGGAAATAATTGGGCTTTTATATACCAATCCGGAATTGGATACGGTATCAGCTTTATCGTCGCATCTGCACATCAGTAAGGGAAGCTTATCCTTAATGCTTTCCAAGCTGCAGGCGGGCGGCTTTGTGCAGAAAAAAGCGGCGAAGAATGGCGATGACGGCAGAAAGATTTATATTTCCCTGACGGAGAAGGGCGAATCTGCGCTTATGGAAATGATGGATCTGATGACGGAAAACGCAGCAGGCAACTTTGACAGTATGGATGCGCAGCGGCGCATGCAGATTTATACAAAGGTACAGGAATTATTGGAATTATTCAATACAGGAGGATGGAAAGAATGAAAAAGCGTATTTTGATTGCACTCGCGCTGTGCATGGCACTTGGCACAGCCTGCGGCAAGAAAGAGGTAGAGGAGGAAAAGACCCTGCGTTCCGTTGAGGTAACAACAGTCGGCAAGGGGGATATCGCAAGCGAATTTTCCTATACCGGTAAGGCGGCCCCCGCGAAGGAGGTTTCCGTTGTGCCTACCGTTCCCGGCAAGGTCATGAGCTTTAATTATGATGTCGGTGATAAGGTTGGTCAGGGTGCGGTTCTCTTTACCGTAGACAGCACTGATTTACAGAATAACATGCGTTCCCTGCAGGCAAGCTATAACGCCGCAAAGCTGGGACGCGATAATGCAAAAAGTACATACGAAAGCAATAAACTCCTGTATGATGAGGAGATTATCTCCAAAAACGAATTTGATCAGATTAAATATGCGTATGAATCCGCAGATGCACAGCTGGCATCCATTCAGGTGCAGATGGATAATCTGAAAAAGAACATCAGCGACTGCACCGTAACCTCTCCCATGACGGGTGTCATTGCAACCAGAGGGGTGGAAAAGGGTAGCTTTGCCTCTCAGGCAGCTCCTGCGTATACCGTTATGGATTTGTCCACCATCAAGGTTGAGGTCAGCGTTTCCGAACAGGTGCTGAATACCATTAAGGTCGGGGATAAAGTATCCGTTCTTATGACAGCTGCCTCCGAAACACCCCTGACAGGTACGGTCGCAACCATTGCCCCTGCCGCAGAGCAGACAGGCATGTACACCGTAAAGGTAGAACTGGACAATAAGGACGGCAAAATCAAATCCGGCATGATGGCTGAGGTTTCCTTCACCATGGCAGCCTCCGATGATACCATCATTCTGCCCAGAAATGCTGTCATTGAAAAGGATAACGAAACCTATGTGTATGTAGTTAATAACGGCAAGGCGAAAAAGGTTGCTGTTGAACTGGGTATCGAAGCAGAGGATACCATCGAAATCACAAGCGGACTGAAAAAGGGTGACAATGTTGTAACCAAGGGTCAGACCTACCTTTCTGATGGCGAGGAAGTCAATATTGCCAATGCCGATACCAAAACAAAGACAAAAACAACAGAAAAGGGGGAATAAAATAAATGTTCTCCAAGCTTTGTATCAGAAAACCCGTAACGACCATCATGGTAACGCTGATGGTGTTCATCGCGGGTATCGTTTCTTATTTTAATCTGGATCAGGCATTGATGCCCGATATGGATTTGCCCATTGCCGTTGTTATGACAACCTATGTGGGCGCATCCCCCGAGGAAATCGAGGAACTCATTTCCAAGCCAATGGAAGAAAGCCTTGGCTCCATTGCAAATGTCGATACGATTACCTCTTATTCCTCAACCAACTCGTCCATGGTGCTCCTGCAGTTTGTCGATGGTACGGATATCGATATGGCGGCTGTGGATATGCGAGATAAAATCGACCAGATGAAGTCCACTCTGCCCGATGCCGCAAATGACCCTATGGTTATCAAAATGGATATCAATGCCATGCCAATTACCATCGGCGTAAAGGCAGAAAATATGGATCTGGAATCCCTGAATGACCTTCTGGAGGATAACGTTGTCAACCGTCTGGAGCGTATCGAAGGCGTTGCCTCCGTCAGCCTTTCCGGCGGTATCACCAATGAGGTGCGTATCACCGTTGACCCTGTCAAGCTGGCAGGCTATGGGCTGACCACAACAAGCCTTTCCGGCGTACTTTCTGCGGAAAACATGAACCTGCCCTCCGGTGACCTGACACAGGGCAACACAACCGTTGCCGTGCGTACCATCGGTGAATTTACCTCTGTGCAGGAAATCAATGATCTGCCCATCCCGACCTCTACCGGCGCAGTTATCCATCTGAGCGACGTTGCCAAGGTTGAGCAGGTCGAAGCGGACAGAGATTCCTTCACCTATATCAATGGCGAAAAGGGAATTCTGCTTTCCGTAGATAAGCAGTCCACGGCGAACCTCGTTAAGGTCAGCCAGTCTCTGAAGGATGAAATCGCAAAATTACAGCAGGATTATCCCGAACTGGAAATCAATATGCTTTCCGATACCTCGGATTATATCGAAATGTCCCTGTCCAATATCACAGAGACGGCACTTCTGGCGGCAGTTATCGCGTTCTTCGTTCTGCTGATTTTCCTGCAAAACGCAGTAACGGCAGGTATCATTGCCGTTTCCATCCCCACATCCATTATGGCAACCTTCGCCCTGATGTATGTAACGGGCACATCAATATGAACATGATTTCCATGGGCGGTGTCGCGATTGGTATCGGTATGCTGGTTGATAACTCTGTCGTTGTTCTGGATAGTATCTATCAGTATTACGAAAGAGGCTACACAGCCGCAGAATCCGCGGAAATCGGCGCGAAAGAGGTTTCCATGGCGATTATTGCCTCGACGCTGACAACCGTAGCCGTATTCCTGCCTATGGCGCTCATCGGCGGCACAACAGGCGCGATGATGAAAAACCTTTCCTTCACCATTGTGTACGCTCTGGTGGCATCCGTTGTGGTTGCGCTGACCTTCGTACCTATGGCGTGTGCGCTTCTGTTAAAGAGAGAAACAAAAACCTTCGTCTGGAAGAATCTCAAGTTCCTTTCCTTCCTCGACCATTGGGAAGGCGCGATTGATACCCTTTCCAGAAAATATGAAAAACTGCTGAAATGGGCATTGCGCCATAGAAAGAAAACTGTCCTGACCGTCCTTCTGGTGTTT
>JBNMGO010000282.1:0-2573 GCA_050872285.1 Anaerotignum sp. | reverse complement strand
GTTTTGGGTGCGGATGGCTACGAAATCACCCCCGAACAACCCTATACCTCTGACGATTTAAATTATAACAATGACGATTGCCGCGCAAACCAAGAGCAGAATGACAGCACTGCGCGCCCTGCGATTTCCGGCAGTGTGGAAAATATGGACGATTATGATGTGGTGTTCATCGGCTACCCCATCTGGTGGGGCAAAGCACCGAAGATTATCGATACATTTTTGGAAAGCTATGATTTTTCCGGCAAGACGGTTATCCCCTTCTGCACCTCTGGCAGCAGTGATATCGCAGGCAGTCTGAATGAAATTCAAAGCGCGGCACCCGATGCAGACTGGAAGGAAGGCAGAAGATTTTCCGCAAATGTGAGCGAAGCGGATTTGCAGGCTTGGGTGAACGGCTTAGGGCTGAACTAAGGAGAAAGGGGCGACATCATGGAATATACGAAATTAGGCAAAACCGATATTGAAATTTCCAAGGTCTGTGTCGGCTGCATGAGCTTTGGCAAGGCAGGCACGATGCACGATTGGACGTTGAACGAAACGGATACCGAAGCAGTGGTGAAGCATGCGCTTGATTTAGGCATCAATTTTTTCGACACCGCAAACGGCTATTCCGCAGGCACGAGCGAGGAATACCTCGGCAGGGCATTGAAAAAGAATATCGCAAGGGACAAGGTTGTGCTGGCATCGAAGGTGTATTTCAACCCCGGGCGGCTTTCGCGCAAGGCAATTTTTCATGAGATTGACGGCACGCTGAAACGCTTGGGAACGGATTATCTGGATTTATATATCATCCATCGTTTTGATTATGAAACGCCGATTGAGGAAACCATGCAGGCATTGGATGAACTGGTTAAGGCAGGAAAGGTGCGTGCCTTGGGTGCTTCTGCGATGTATGGCTATCAGTTTTACAATATGCAGCTTGCCGCAAGGGAGAACGGCTGGACACCGTTTTCTGCCATGGAAAATCACTATAATCTGCTGTATCGCGAGGATGAACGCGAATTGATTCCCATCTGTAAGCAGATGGGTGTTTCGCTGATGCCTTACAGCCCCCTTGCTGCAGGGCATCTGACCAGACCGACTTGGAATACGGATACGCTCCGCAGCAAAACCGACCGCGTTGCCATGGGGAAGTATGACAGCACCGAGAAACAGGATATGCAGATTGTTCGCCGCGTGCAGGAGCTGGCGCAGAAATACGGCGTGAAGATGCAGCAGATTGCTCTGGCATGGCATTGGGCGAAGGGGGTGGCATCGCCGATTGTGGGCGCAACAAAGGCGCGCTATCTGGATGATGCCGCAAATGCGCTGAAAATCAAACTGACGGCGGAGGATGTAGCATACCTCGAGGAGCCCTATCTGCCGCACCGCATTGTAGGCGCGATTGACTGCAACCCGCCGCAGGGTGTGATGCTGTTGGATGAGAAAAAATAAATTTAAAAACTGCCCGAGAGGGCAGTTTTTCTTTTTGGGTGAATCCCCTAAAAATTCCAGTGAATTTCAATCGGCACTTCCCTTGTCCCTGCAATTCGCCTGCCGATGAAAACAGAATCAATCAGAATTTCGACCATTTCCCTTGTAAGATGTGTCGGGTGGATGTATTTTTCGATGACGGCGCGGCGGTTATCCCCTGCGGCAATGCGTGCGTCCAAGTCGATGATTTTCTGTTCCGCGTCCGCAATCAACTGCTCCTGCTGTTCCTTTTCTTCAGAAAAATGCTTCGATAAATCGAGATATTTTTCTTCGGAGAGGACACCGCGCACCTTATCGAGATACAGCTCCCGTACTACTTTATGATATTCCTCAATTTTTTTCTGATGGGTGCGGACAGCTTTCTGCAAAGAGATCCTCCATTCCTTTAAATGACTGTAAAAATCAAGCTGTCGCTCCAGCTCCTCCTGATTCAGATAAGTATCGGAAATGGCATGTAATTCCTGCAAAATCATCCGCTCCAGCCGCTCCACGGAGATAAACGCCCCCTTGCAGGATTCCTTGGAGATGTGATGATTGGGGCATTGCAGATAATAGTTCCCCTTTGTTTTCGAGGAACGCAGCGTGTAGCCGCACTCCGCACAGCGCGCCTTGCGTGCAAACAGCCCGATTGTCCCAATCTGAAAGGGCTTTGCTTTTTCCGCAAGCATTTTTTGTACTCGTTCCCATAATTCCTTTTCGATAATCGGTTCGTGTGTTCCCTCTGTGCGAATCCATTCTTCCTTGGGGCGCGGCTTGTTTCGCTTAGTTTTGTAGGAAATACTGCCATATTTTCCCTGCACCAGGTTGCCGATGTAGATTTCATTCGTCAGCATATTCGAGATGGCGAAATATTTCCAGAGTGTGCCGCCTTTGCTTTTCGGCTGTCGATAGCGAATCCCCTGCAATCGTTTATATTCCGTTGGATTGGGGATACCTCTTTCGTTGAGCATCCGTGCGATGGCGGTTTTGCCGTAGCCCTGCGAAAAAAGCGTGAAGACCTCGTGCACCACTGCCGCCGCTTCTTCGTCAATCAACAGATGCCCCTTTCGGTCAGGGTCCTTTTTGTAGCCATAAAGCGCAAAGGAGCCGATGTGAAAGCC
>JBNMGO010000309.1:0-2326 GCA_050872285.1 Anaerotignum sp. | reverse complement strand
GGCCATCCTTTCTTGCTCCCTTCGGCACCGCCTTCTTGATGATATCTACCAGTTCACCCGTTGTTTCAATGGGCTTTGTCTCTCTTTCCTTTACGATAAACTGTGTGATTCTTCTCGCCCAGCGTTCCTCGCCATAGGTGAAAATCACCCTGTCCAGTTCATCCTCGTCATAGCCGTTCACTACATCATACGCGCTGAAGGGCTTGTCCGGGTTCATCCGCATATCCAACGGGGCATCCTGCTGATAAGAAAAGCCGCGCTCCGCCTCATCCAGCTGATGCGAAGAAACGCCGATATCCAACAGCATCCCGTCGATTTTTTCAATGTCTAAACTGTCCAGAATATTTCGGATATTGCCGAAATTATCCCGCACAAATGTAATTCTGTCCTTATATTCCGCCAGACGCTTTCCTGCCGCCTCATGTGCATTGGGATCCTGGTCAATGCAGATTAAACGCCCGGTTGTCAGCCGTTTCGCAATCTCCAAGGAATGACCGCCGCCGCCCATGGTGCCGTCCACATAAATGCCGTCAGGCCTGATATTCAAATTGTCGATGCACTCGTTCAAAAGTACGGAAATATGATGAAATTCCATGCCTGCCGCCTTTCCGATTTTGTTTATGTGATGTCTATTTCTTAAGTCATTCATAAATTTGCTTTGCAAATTGATTCATAACGAATGATCCTCTACGAGGATTCCAAATGTAACAGGTTACATTTGCCTGTGCAGCTTTTCAGCCGCCCAGAAATTCATTAGATGCCTAAATTTTCCATCTCAAAAGCAAGCTCATTGCTGATGTAATCTTCTTCGTCGCTGTATTCGTTCCAATTATCTTTATTCCAAATTTCAATGCGGTTATTCACACCGATGGAAACAATATCTTTTTTCAAGCCTGCGTATTCTCTCAGATGTGTCGGAACCATGATTCTTCCCTGGTTATCCAGTTCACATTCCACCGCGCCTGCAAAGAAAAAACGCACAAACTTACGCGCGCCGGGGTTTGTCAGGGGAAGCTGTTTCAGCTTCTCCTCAAAAATCTTCCATTCCTCCTGCGGATAAGCAAACAGGCAGTTATCCAGACCCTTTGTCACAACGAAACGCTCGCCAAGCCCCTCTCTGAATTTCGCCGGAACGATTAAACGCCCCTTTGCATCAATCGAGTGTTGATATTGCCCTAAGAACATTTCGCTGTCACCACCTTCCGCCACTTTCACACTTCTGCGGTAGTTTTCCACCACAAAAAACCACTTTACGCCACTTTTAACCACATTGTAATATAGCCACCACAAAAAAACAACCCCTAAAACCCCATTTCTACTGATTTTTTCATGAAAAAAAGCCCGTTATTTCCATCCTTTTCCCCAAGGAGAAAAAGATTTCCCCTCCACTTCCCACCAAAACACAATTTTTTCCATTCTCCCCCTCTCCCTTTTCCCCCACAAAAGAAAAAACAGCACAAAAAAAGAACCCGAAAATTGGGTTTTCGAGTTCTCCTGTTTTTGTTTATTTATTTTTATAATATTCCATCATCGCTTTAAAGCCGGGCAATGCCCCTTCGATGGTCTCGGGCGCAACGCAGTACGCAATCCGCACATAGCCGGGACAGCCGAACCCACTGCCGGGTGTCAGCAAAATCCGATGCTCCTTGATTTTTTCCACATATTCCAGATCGTTTTCCGTCGGCGTTTTCATGAACAGATAGAACGCCCCCTCAGGCTTCGGCATTTCATAGCCGTATGCCGTCAGCGCCTCATACAGGCGTTTTCTGTTTTTATCATAGAAGCTGATATCCACCGTTTCATCACCGCATTCTGCACAAACCAGCTGCTGTAAGCCGGAAGCATTGATAAAGCCCGTGATGCGTGTTGCAACTGCGACAGCCGCAATGATATTTTCAAAATCCTCCACTTCATTCCGCAATGCCAGATAGCCGATACGGTCACCCGGCAAAGAAAGGGATTTCGAGAAGGAATATGCCACAATCGTATTTTTGTAATAATTCGGAATCCAGGGCACTTTCGCCCCATCAAACACCAATTCCCGATACGGTTCATCCGAAATCAGATAAATCGCATGTCCGTATTCCTGCTCCCTTTTCGCCAGAACCGCGGCAATCGCTTTGATGTTTTCTTCATTATACACCACGCCTGTCGGGTTATTGGGGTTGTCAATCAGAACGGCTCTTGTCTTTTCCGTCACGCATTTTTCCAACGCCGCAGGATCAGGCTGAAAGGTCGGAATATTGGGCGGTACTGCCGTCAGCGTGCAGCCTACGTTGTCCGCATATCTGTCATATTCTCCGAAATAGGGTGCAAAGGTCAGAAT
>JBNMGO010000238.1:0-3081 GCA_050872285.1 Anaerotignum sp. | reverse complement strand
GTCTCGTTTTCTTCTCCTTCCGCAGCAAATGTATTTTCTGCAGTTAATTCAATTTTCCGCACCACATCCTCACCGCTCATGCCGGATTCGATTGTGATGCGCGGAATGGCATTTCTTTGGGTATTTCTTGTAATCACGCTGTTCTCTACGGTAAACTGCAGCACATAGCCATCCTCATCCAGAAGCTGCTGCGCCTCCTCGGTATAGCGTCCATTGGGGTAAGCCATGGCCTTTACGTGCTTTGCGCTGAGGTTTTCAGTCAATGTTTCCTCGCTTCTCTGCATGGAATCGAGGAAGGCTTCTTCCTCCCCTGCCACAACAGGCTGATGGTCTGCCGTATGGCTGTACACCTTCATATAGCCCGATTTTTCCATCGTTGCCGCCTGACTCCAGGTGAATTTCTGGATACCGATCTGATTGGTTACATAATCCGTCACCGCAAACACAGACGCAGGCACACGATATTTTTTGAACAGCGGATACGCCAGGTCATAATTGCTGTAATAGCCATCATCCATGGTAATACAGAGGTATTTCTTTCCCAGATGAAGACCGGGCCCCTTCGCACGGGTATCCTTTTCCGCCGCCGTAAGCAGGCTGTCCAGTTCCTCTAAGGAAATAATTTTATAGCCCTGCGATTGGAAATACCGCAGATGATCCTCCAATTCCTTCGTGGTTGTCACAACGCCATTGCCAACCCCCATATTGCGAATCGCAAAATGGTGATACATCAGAACGGGGATATATTCCCCTCCCAGTGCTTCTGCATCCTCCGCCGCATTGACAACCTTTACATAAGCCGGCTGTTCTATCGTTTCCTCCTGCGGAAGTTCTGTAGATTCCTGCTCTGTGGGTTCCTGTTCCGTCACTTCCTGCGCTGTGATTTCCTGCTCCGGAAGTTCCTCTGCATACGCTACAGAAACCGAACCAAGCGAAAACACTGCCGCAAGCACAGCCGCGATTGCTTTTCTTCTCTTCATTTTCCTTACACTTTCTTACTTCTTACCATTTCTTATTTATCATCCACCGCAACAACACCGGGCAGTTCCTTCCCTTCCAGGAATTCCAGAGATGCACCGCCGCCTGTGGAAATATGTGTCATTTTATCACCATAGCCCAGCTGGTTCACTGCCGCCGCAGAATCACCGCCGCCGATGATTGTGGTTGCGTCGATAGAAGCCATTGCTTCTGCCACTGCCTTTGTGCCTTTTGCGAAGTTTTCAAATTCAAATACGCCCATAGGCCCATTCCATACAACAGTTTTTGCGTCCTTGATGGCATCCGCAAACTGCTTTCTGGTTTCCTCGCCGATATCCAGACCCATCCAGCCATCAGGGATTTCGCCTGTGGGTACGGTTTTATATTCTGTGTCATTCTTGAATTCCTTCGCAATAACCGTATCTACGGGAGTCAGGAATTTCACGCCTTTTTCCTCTGCCTTTTTCATCATTTCCTGTGCATAGGGAATTTTATCCTCTTCCAACAGAGAATTGCCGACCTTGCCGCCCTTTGCCGCCGCGAAGGTATACGCCATGCCACCGCCGATAATCAGCGTATCGACCTTTTCCAGAAGGTTATTGATGACATTGATTTTATCGGAAACCTTAGAGCCGCCCAGAATTGCCACGAAAGGTCTTTCGGGGTTATTTACGGCATTGCCAAGGAAGGCGATTTCCTTTTCCATCAGATAGCCAACTGCGGATTCCTGCACAAATTTGGTTACGCCAACTGTGGAGCAATGCGCTCTGTGGCTTGTGCCGAAGGCATCATTTACGAAAACATCTGCCAGAGAAGCCAGTTCCTTGCTGAAGTTTTCCTCGTTCTTTGTTTCTTCTTTTCTGTAACGGGTGTTTTCCAGAAGCACAACATCGCCGTTCTGCATTGCCGCAACCGCAGCCTTTGCATTTTCGCCGACTACGTTGTCATCCTTTGCAAAAACAACCTCTTTTCCCAGTAATTCGGAAAGTCTCTTTGCTACGGGAGCCAAAGAAAGTTCAGGCTTTACCTCGCCCTTGGGCTTGCCCATGTGTGAGCAGAGAATTACCCTTGCGCCCTCGCCAATCAGCTTTTTGATGGTCGGCAAAGCTGCTGTAATTCTGTTTTCGTCTGTAATCACGCCGTCCTTAAGAGGTACGTTAAAGTCACATCTTACCAATACGCGTTTTCCTGTTACCTTAAGATCATCCACTGTTTTCTTATTCAGCATCTGTCCTGCTCCTTTCTTTATCCGATACGGCTGTCGGCGCTTTCGCCGACAAAACTGCCTATTCAGTTTTCCCGAATCTTCCCTCTATTATGAAAGTAATTGCTTTTTTATTGGGACAAAAAACGTCCCTCAAAAGCTATTATACGATAAGATTTACTTTCCCGCAAGCCTTAACATTTCCAAAGCTGCGCCTTCATCCGTCACAAAAATACCATTGGGGATGCTGTGGCTGACTGCAAGCAGGCTTTCCGCCTTCTTTTTGCCGCCTGCCACCACGATAATGCAGTCCATTTTATCAATATCATTAAAATCAATCCCGATGGAACGCGTTTCATAGACCACCTTGCCTGCGCCGTCAAAATAATAGCCCATGCCTCAGCAACGGCGTTATCCTTTTCCAGCTGCTTCCGAATAGATTCATCCAGACGGCGTTTTTCCGCAAGCTCCAGTGCATTGCCAACGCCCAGAAGCAGAATATTCGCCTGCTCCATTTCCGCAATCGTTTCAGAAATATCGGGGTCTTTTTTCATTTCCTCCAGCACCCTCGGACTTAAATTATCCGGCAGGTGCAGCAGACGATAATCCGCCTGCAGCTTTTCCGCCAATCTTGCCGCGAGGGTATCCGCCTGTAGCTCCAATCTGCGCCCGATGCTCCCGCGTGCCGGCAGTACCATCTTCGCCATGGGTACAGTCGCTTCCGGTGCCGCCTGCACCAGTTCCGCCATGGCAGAGCCGCCTGCAATGGCAATCCGCAAATCCTCCGTTGTGTTTTCGGAAAGCACTCTCGCCGCAAGCTGCCCCATTTCCTTCTGGGCGCGCTCACTGCTGTCGCTGTCCCACTGTGCAATAAATACCTTCTGCGCCCCAAGGGCATC
>JBNMGO010000302.1:0-2365 GCA_050872285.1 Anaerotignum sp. | reverse complement strand
CCGCCCTTATCGACCTGCCCCGTATGTGCTTTTGCCGCCAGAAGCAATGCTTTTTCCAACATCATCCTCACCTTCTTTCCGGATTCACTCATTTCAGTATAATATTGAAAAAATTTGGTGTAAAGGCAAACTTTCCGCGGTATGTCCGCATCTCTAAAATGTATTGAAAATTTAATAAATTCTTCAAAGTTTTTATGTGGAAAATATGATATGATGTTTTCATAAGATATTGTTTGAAATCACCGAAAAGGAGGGAGCGTCTTATGATTTATTATTTCAGCGGAACGGGCAATTCCTATGCAGCGGCGAAAAAGCTTGCCGATGGTCTGGGGGAGGCATTGACGGATATTGCGGCGGCAGTAAGGGAAGGTAATATCAAGCATACCATGCTGCCGGGGGAACGGCTGGGCTTTGTATTCCCTGTTTACGCCTGGGCGCCCCCGAAGATGGTGACGGATTTTGTGAAAAAACTAGAGCTTTACTACAGCGGCGACCCGTATATTTTCGCGGTCTGCACCTGTGGGGCTTCGGCAGGGGAAACCATTGACATTCTGGGAAAAGCACTGCACGAAAACGGGCTTTCTCTGGACAGCGGCTTTTCCGTTGTGATGCCCGACAGCTTTACGGTGCTTTTTGACGCAGGGACGAAGGCGGAGCAATATGAACTTCTGGAGCAGGCGGACAAAACGCTTGACAACATTTTACGCGCCATTCGGCTGAACTGGAGCAATTTTTTCCGCGTGAAGAAGGGAAAAGGCGCAGGGGTACTGAGCAAAATCGTCAATCCTGCGTTTCTGAAAGGGATGAAAACAAAGCCGTTTTATGTGACGGAGGACTGCATCCACTGCGGCTTATGCGAAAGGGTCTGCACCAGCGGCTGTATCCGACTGACGGCAGGGATTCCTGTCTGGACGGAAAAGCACTGCAATATGTGCATGGCGTGCGTGAACCGCTGTCCCAAAACGGCAATTCAATACGGCAAAAGCACCACCAAACGGGGACGTTACGTCCACCCGATTTATCAAAAGGGGGAATCTGAATGAGAATGAAACGGATACTGGCTTTTCTTCTGATGGGTGTTCTGCTGCTTTCCTGCGGATGCAGTGCAAACAGCAGCAGCTTTTCTCTGCTGAACCGCAAAAAAACACTGGAGCTGACGGAAAAAGGCGTTTCCTACTGGGCGCAATATCTGGAACAGCAGGAGGTCGGCAAGCCGCAGGATGTGGTGGAGCAGGAAAACCACCTTTCCTATTTACTGCAATACCCCGAAATCGGGAAGGAAGGGATTGACGCGCGCATTTCGGAAATCGTGACGGAAATTCGCAATGCCTTTGATGCGGAATTTACCCCGACAGAGGAAGAAAAAAAGGAGAAAAAGCAGACGGATGCCATTCTGTATCTGGGCTATGAAACGTATCTGGCGAAGGAAAATCAGTTGAGTCTGGTGTTCTTTGAGACGCATGAGGCAGATGGAGAGCTTTCGCCGCACACGCGAATTCAGGCATTCCATTTTGACTTAGAAAAGGACGCAGAGGTAACAGCGGAAAGCCTGCGCTGGGACAGCTTTGCGAAAAACGCTTCTGCCTATACGGAGAAATACTTCACCACGACAGAGCCTTACAAAAACGGTATTTTCGGCAACTACAAAACCCTGCTTGCACCCGATGCAGGACGATTTGACCGCTTTGCGCTCACGAAGGACGGCGTACTGTTTTATTTCGACCGATACGACCTCTTCCCCGGCAGCTACGGCGTGGTGCGTCTGACGATTCCGTATGCGGAGATGCAGAAGAAAATCGAGGAGCCGAAAAAGGAGACACCCGTTCCCAAGGAAATCCGCAACAAAAAGATGGTTGCGCTGACCTACGATGACGGTCCGAACCCCAAGGCGACTAATGCCATTCTGGATGTTCTGGAAAAATATGACGCACGGGCGACCTTCTTTGACCTCGGCAGTCTGGTGGAAAAATATCCCGATGTGGTGAAACGGGAAGAAGCACTCGGCTGTGAGGTTGGGAGCCATTCCTATGACCATAAGAATTTCAATAAGCTGACCAATGCAGAAATTACGGCGGATGTGCAGAAAACCGCTGCCGCCTTCCGTAAGGTGCTTGGCAGAGATCCTGCTATTTTCCGTCCGCCCTACGGCAACTGCAAGGACAGCGTGAAAAAACAACTGCCGATGTCCATCTACCTCTGGTCGATTGATACGCTCGACTGGAAGAGCAGAGATGCCAAGGCGGTTGTGAATGTGGTGAAATCCGCAGGGGATCTGGATGGGAAGGTTATCCTGATGCACGGGATTTACGGCTCTACCGCGGAGGCAACGGCAACCCTTGTGCCTTATTTGCAGAAGCAGGGGTAT
>JBNMGO010000054.1:0-7173 GCA_050872285.1 Anaerotignum sp. | reverse complement strand
GCTATCTTGTATTAGAATCAAGGTAAATATAACAGGCCGGTTATAACAGACAGAAAAACAGAATCAAGCAGGACGAGGAAAGGAAGAACACGATGAAACAGGAAATTTTGGAACGCTTAAAAAAACTGGATACGGCCAGCGTTTCTGACGCAATGGACAAGCTGGGTATCCCTTGTGGATTATTGGGGATTCAGTCCATCAATCTGGGAAACCGTATCTGCGGGGAAGCCTTTACGGTACACTATGTACCCTGCGGACAGGTGAAGGGCACTGTAGGTGATTTTATTGATGATGTACAGCCCGGTCAGGTTGTTGTGATTGATAACTCCGGTCGCAACTACTGCACAGTATGGGGGGACATCATGACCTTTACAGCAGAAAAGAAGGGGATTGCAGGCACTGTCATTGACGGGGTGTGCAGAGACGTAGACGGGATTCGCGCACTTAATTACCCTATTTTCACAAAAGGAAAATACATGGTGACCGGCAAGGAACGCGTACAGGTAGACGGTGTGAATGTTCCTGTTTCTGTTTCCGGTGTGCAGGTTTGCCCCGGCGATATTGTGATGGGGGATGACTCCGGTGTTCTGGTGATTCCAAAGGATGCTGCGGAGAAGGTAGCAGAGGTTGCGGAAAACATTGAAGCAACAGAGCAGAAGATTATCAATGAAGTACGAAACGGCAGCACATTGAAGGCGGCAAGAGAGGCTTTGGGCTATCATCATCTGCAGACAAAGGAAAGCTAAGAAGAATAAGGTTCGTAAAAAAGAAATCGGAGTGAAAGCAAGATGGAAATGAAATGTAAAATCAGACAGGATTTTCAGAGACCTCCCAAGGAACTGGTAGAACGGTTTTCCGGGATGCAGGTCGCAAATATTGATGACAACATGGGCAGAATTGCAGCGGTGGATCAATCCATCTGCCCTGTGGGGAAAGGACAGCTTCTGGGTACTGCATTTACCATTCGCGTACCGCAGGGGGATAACCTGATGCTGCATGTAGCAATGGATATGGCAAAGCCCGGAGATGTTATCGTCATTGACGCAGGCGGCTTTGCGGACAGAGCCATTTTCGGCGAGCTGATGGCAACTTATATGAAGAGCAGAGGCATCAAAGGGGTTGTATGCGATGGGGCAATTCGTGACAGAGACGAGTTGGCAGTGCTGGAAGGTTTTCCTGTATTTGCAAAAGCAACAACGCCCAACGGCCCTTATAAAAACGGTCCCGGGGAAATCAACGTACCTATTTGCGTTGGCGGAAAGGTGGTTCATCCGGGAGATATCGTTGTAGGGGATGGTGACGGCGTGCTGTTCATCAGACCCGAGCAGGCAGCCATGATTGCGGATGCAACGGAAGAGGTTTCCAAGAAGGAAGAAAAGATTCTGAAGGATATTCTGGAAGAAGGTACTTATATTCGCCCATGGGTGGAAGAAAAGATGAAGCAAATCGGTTTTGAGATGCTTGTGTAAAAAAGAAGGGAAGAGTTCTTATGGAAAAAGCAAAAAAAATTCTTCGTTCTCCCTGGACGATTTTTGCTGCAATGATTTTAGGTCTGATTGTCGGGATTATCGCACCCGAATTTGGGAAGGCACAGTCTTTTATCGGGGATTTATTCGTAAAGCTGCTGAGAATGGGCGTTGTACCTTTGATTTTTGTCAATGTTATTGTAGCAATTCTGGGCTTGGGTGATGCAAAGAAGCTTGCCAGAATCGGCGGGAAAACAATCGTATTGTTTTTTTGCACAACATTTTTTGCGGCACTGATGGGCTGTATTGTATCCTCTGTGATTAAGCCCGGTCTGGGCTTCCAGTATCAGGAAGCGGTAGAGGTTGCAGAAACAACAGGCAATGGCTTTGCGGCATTCGTTCTGAATATGGTTCCTACCAATATTATAGAAGCATTGAGCACAGGGAATATGCTGCAGATTGTTATTTTCGCAGTATGCTCCGGTGTTGCGATTCTGTATCTGGATGAAAAGTATCGAAATTCTCTTTATTTTGGTCTGGAAAGCATCAGTAAATGGCTGATGAAGATTCTGGAAGGCGTTCTGCTGATTGCACCCTTCGGTATTTTCTCTCTGGGCTGCAATACCATGGCGAACTACGGCATTGACGTGATTAAGCCGGTTGCGAAACTGGTTGGGACAGCATACCTGAGCGGCGTACTGCAAATCTGTGTGGCGTATACACTGATTTACTTTGTAACAACCAGAAAGAATCCCTTCAATGTTCTGAAAAAGCTGCCTCCTGTATGGATTACAGCATTCAGCACAAGAAGCACAAATGCAGTATTGCCTGTTTCTCTGGATGTAAGTAAAAATAAGGTTGGCGTTTCCAGTGAGGTTGCAGACTTTGTTATTCCTCTGGGCGCAAGCGTAAACTGCGACGGTGCTGCAATTTTCCTTGGTATTGTTGTAACCTTTGTGGCACAGAGCGTAAATATGGATCTTTCCTTCACAAAGCTGGTTTCCATGGCTTTGGTTGGTGCGTTGGTTACACTGGGCAATACCGGTATTCCGAACTCCATGTTTGTTATGGTTCCCGTTATTCTGCAGACCTTCGGACTGCCTATGGAATTTATGGGACTGATGGGGATTTATCCAATCATCGACTCTATTTCTACAACGAATAACGTAACAGGTGATAACATTGTGGCTGCGATTGTTGATGCAACAGAAAAGAAAGCAGCAGCAAAAGCAATGCGGCAGAAAGGAGCGGCAGAAGCAAATGTTTAATCAGTATATTGAGGCAATCACACCCTTTGCAACGATTGAAGTGATGGCAAAGGTTAAAAAGATGCGGGAAACAGACCCTGAAATTATTGACCTCGGGGTAGGCGAACCCGATTTTGATACACCGAAAAAAATCTGTGACGAAATGTTCAAGCAGGTACAGGCAGGCTATACACATTATACGGTAGGGACAGGTCTGCCCGAACTGAGAAGCGGCATTGCGGCAAAGCTGAAGGAAGAAAATGGATGCAGCTATTCTCCGGAAGGCATTATTGTGACACCTGGCGGGAAGTTTTCCATCTATCTGGCAGTGCGTATTCTGCTGAATGTGGGGGATGAGGTTATGTATCTGACCCCCGGTTGGGTATCCTATCCTTCTATTATTACAGCATCCGGCGGTGTGCCTGTTGCAGTAGAACTGAAGGCAGCAGAACAGTATAAAATCACAATGGAGCAGCTGGAGGAAAAGGTCAGCGATAAGACCAGACTACTGATTATCAATTACCCCAATAACCCGACAGGCTGTATTCTGAGCAGAGAAGAAGCCGAGGTGATCCGTGAGTTTATGCTGAAACATCCTGATATTTTACTGCTGTCCGATGAGATGTATGAACGGATTGTATATCCTCCTTATGAAAACATCAGTCCTGCATCCTATCCTGAGATTGCAGAAAGAGTCATTACCGTAAACGGCTTTTCCAAATCGGCGGCAATGACAGGCTTCAGAATCGGCTATATGGCAACAACACCGAAGATTGCGGCAATGGCGGCGAAGCTTTTCTCTCATACTATCAGCTGTGTCAGCGGTTTCATTCAGAAAGCGGCAGTTGTGGCATTGGATTGCAAAAAGGAAATGGAAGAAATGCGGACGCAGTATGAACGCAGAAGAGATATTCTGGTCAATGGGCTGAATGGTATTCCCGGTGTACATTGTCATCTGCCTGAAGGTGCATTTTATGCATGGACAGAATTCGATATTCCCGGTATGGACTCCAATCAGGTCTGCGAGTTCATTCTGGAAAATGCAAAGGTAGTTGGTATTCCAGGTCTGGCATACGGCAATGAGGATAGCTGCCACCTGCGGTTCTGCTTTGCGGCATCTGAGGACAAGCTTGAAAAAGCGGTGAAAAATATCGCAGAAGCGATGAAAAAAGTAAAATAAGTATTTGTTGAAATTCTCATATTTTCCCTCTGTTATATAGAAAACGGCTTTTCCTTTGAAAAGCCGTTTTGTTTATCGGGAGAACGGGTTTGCGGAAAGAGGAAGGATGCTATGAATAGAAGCGAAGCAATCGAAAAGGATATCGGAAAGCAGCTTATTTTTTTGGCAATGCCACTGCTTTTGGGAGATATTTTTCAACAGTTTTACAATACGATAGATGCCGTTGTGGTAGGCAGATATGTCGGGGAGGAGGCGTTTGCTGCAATCGGCATTGCAGGAACGGTCATGAATCTGTTTATTTTCCTTTTGGGGGGATGTTGCACGGGCATTTCCATTCTGCTCGCGCAGCTGTATGGGCAGGAAAATGAAAGCGGCTTTCGGCAGGAACGCTTTATTGCGCTGACTTTTGGTGTGGTTTTTTCTGTTCTTCTGGAGATAGGCGCAATTTTTATATTGCCGTTGATTCTGCGCGTGATTCAGACACCGACTTCTTTACTTCTTCTGACGCAGGAATATCTGGATGTTATTTTTGCAGGGCTGTTGGTTTCTTTTCTGTATAACCTGAATGCAGCGTCTTTACGCGCAGTGGGAAATACAAAAATGGTGTTGGTATTTCTGATGTTTTCTATTTTATTGAATATTGCTCTGGATATTCTTTTTGTCTCCTGTTTTCAGTGGGGCATCAGAGGTGCGGCCATTGCCACGGTGCTGGCGCAGGGAATTTCCGCGGCAAACAGCGAATGGTATTACTATCGATATCTGCCGCATTTGTTCCCGAGAAAGGCAGATTGTATCTTTCGTAAGGATTTGCTGATGCAGACTATAAAATTCGGCTCTATTTCCGCCATGCAGCAATCCAGTCTGTATATCGGGAAAATGCTGGTGCAGGGTTCGGTCAACCATCTGGGACTTGGCGCAATTACGGCGTATACCGCGGCAGGCAGAATCGAAGGCTTCATCAATTCCTTTGGGAACAGCGGTTCCGATGCGATTTCCATTTTTGTGGCACAACGAATTGGTGCAGGCAGAATTTTGCAGGCGAAGGCAGGCTTTCGGAAGGGGTTTGGCTTGCTGCTGTTGTTTGCAGTGGTTTTATCAGGCGGAATGTATTTCTTTGCGGAAAAACTGCTTCTTTTGTTAATTGGAGCATCTCCGCAGGCGATGATAGAAGGAAAGCTGTATTTGCAGACGATTGCGCTGTTTTATTTTCTGTGCTTTATTGGCTGTGCATTTGTCGGCTGGTATCGGGGAAGCGGCATGGTGCAGGTGCCTTTTGTGGGTACAACGCTGCATATTTCTATGCGCGCACTGCTTTCGGTGATTTTGAGCAGATTTATGGGGCTGCAGGGGGTAGCAGTCGCGACAGGGTTGGGGTGGATTTGCGTAGTTACGTTTCATAGCCTTGTATATTTGAAAAAATGTGATATGAAACCACAAAAAACACAATAATTTTGTGATTCGGCGCGAGAATAATCGGATATCTCGATGCTACTGCGAATCTGTTGTGTATAAAAATAAAGTCCACATAAAGACAGCTGAAGATTTTTAATGCAAGAAACAAGCATTTGCCCGAACTTCCCAAACTTTACCGTATTTTATTCCTATGCTATAATCAGCCAATAAACAGGAAAAGGGAGGTGTATTTCAGTGCTGAGGGAAGAAAGAATTACATTTATAGATACGGTGACGGCGGCAATTCTGATTGCGGCAGCCTTTATTCTGCGTTTTCTGGTAAAAATTGATGTTTTGCCATACGAAGTCAGCTTAATCAGAACAGCTATATACATTTTCCTTTTTATGGCGTGGGGCATATCTGTCAAAAGGCGGGTTCTAAATAAAAATGTGCGGCACTATCTGGTGTCGGTTGCATTTCTGATGTTGTTCTGGTTTGCGGTGCGGTCGATGAAGTACCATCTTTTTGCGGATATGAATGTGCAGAGATACCTTTGGTATTCCTACTATGTGCCGATGATTTTCATACCCCTGTTTTCGCTTTTTATCTCTCTGATGCTTGGAAAATCCGAATATTATACCTTGCCGAAGTGGACAAAAATTCTCTATATTCCTGCGACGGCTTTGCTGTTACTGGTGCTGACCAATGACCTGCATCAGTTGGTGTTTGTATTCCCGAAGAATGCGGAGCTATTCACCGATTTAGACTACAGCTATGATGTGGGATATTACATTGTGCTTTTGTGGGAGGCGGCTGTTTCGTTTTTATCCTTCGGTATTATGGCGTATAAATGCAGAGTGCCGCATAAAAGAAAGGTAAAGCTGATGCCGCTGATACCGATTCTACTGATTTTCACATACGGCATTTTATACGGCAACGATACGGTGATGTTCTTTTTCGGAGATACGACGGCTGTATTCTGTGTGCTGATTGCCTGCACCTTTGAAGCCAATATTCGGTGCCGGTTGATACAGTCCAACATGGGCTACCGAACCATTTTTTCTTCCTGTAGTATTCCCGTTGAAATTACGGATAAGGAGTTTCATGTAGAATACACCTCCAATCAAAGAATGAAGGCGTTTGATTTTGAAAAATGCTGCCGGGAGGGAAGTTTAGCCATAGACAGAAACACCGTGGTGAAGCAGAAAAGCATTTATAACGGCTATGTGTTCTGGCAGGAGGACGTGGAAAAGCTGGCGGGCATTATGGAACAGCTGAAAGCCAACAAGGAAAAGATTTCGCAGAAAAACGAGATTGAACGGCAGAACTACGCCGCAGAAAAAAGGCTGAACAGCCTGCGAGAGAAAAACCGTCTGTATGATACCTTGAAGGATTCTAATCAGAAGCAGTATTATCTGCTTTTGAAACTGCTTGAGGAATACAACGCAACAAAAGATGCAGATTTGCAGAAGAACCTTCTGGCAAAGGCGGCGGTAATCGGTGCTTACATCAAACGAAGCGGCAATCTGCTTTTTATCGGTAAGCAGAACGGCTTTGTTTCCGCCTCGGAACTGAAATTTGCCTTTGAAGAATCCCTTTCCAACATCAGACTTCTGGGTACGGAATGTGCTTTCTTTATGCGGACAGACACAAACTTCCAAACGGAGCAGGCACTGAAAATATACAGCTTTTTTGAAATGGCAATCGAAACAGCCATGGACGATTTAAAATCACTTCTGATAAATATACGGGAACGGGACGGACGGCTGATTTTTAATATCAGTGCGGAAAGCAACAAGGATTTAGGCGGCTTGATGCCCCTTGCGGACAGCTATGAATTTTCTGTCGGGTGCAGCAGTTTTACGCTCCGTTTTGACAAAGAAGGTG
>JBNMGO010000036.1:0-8550 GCA_050872285.1 Anaerotignum sp. | reverse complement strand
GTAAAGGAGGAAACACCATTGGACAGGGTTGTCATGCAGGTGACGGCGAAGGTATTCAGTTTATTGCAGGCGGAAAACCCTGCAACAACGGCAGAGCCATAGCTATTGACGGCGGACTGCACGAAGAGATTCCCGACGGAAACAAAGCACTGCTGTAAAATGCTTGGAATGGCAACGATGGTAACCTGTGCAAGCATTTCTGCGGAAAACTTTGCATACGGCTCGGTGCTTCTTAATTGCCTGATGCGATGCACCAGTGTAAAGAAGGCGAGGACGGATGCCGCGCCCTGTGCCGCGAAGGTTGCCCATGCAACGCCGGCAACGCCCATCTTCAGCCAGACTACGAAGATGATATCCAGAAGGATATTGCCGACAGAGGAGAAAATCAGGAAGTACAGCGGCGTACGGCTGTCCCCCAGAGAGGTGAAAATGCCGTTGCAGATATTATAAAGATACAGGAAGAGAAACCCGTAAATATAGATTCTCAGATAAAGCGACGCATCCGCGAAAACATCGGAAGGGGTGCGGATGAGGCGGAGCATTGCATTTCCGCTGAAAATGCCGACAAGCGTCAGCACCACGCTGACCGCAACGCAGGCGCAGAAAATGGTGCAGATGGCTGTTTTCAGTGCGCCGTATTTTTTTGCCCCGAACAGACGGGAAACCACAACGGCACAGCCGATATTGCTGCCGACAGCAACCGCCATGAAAATCATGGTGATGGGGTGGGACGCGCCGACTGCCGCAAGCGCCGATTCCCCGATGAACCGCCCGGCAATGATGCTGTCTGCAATCTGATAAATCTGCTGAAAGGCCACACTCAGCAGCATGGGAATGGAAAACATCCAGAGCATTTTGCGGCTGTTGCCCCGTGTTAAGTCTGTAATCAACAAAGTCATCTCCAATCTGAATTTTTTTATCAATATCATTTTGTTATATTTTTGTCATTTTACCTTCTTTAGACAGTATACTCCTTTTTTTGAGAAAAGAAAGCAAAAAGCAAAAGAATTTTTGGAGAGTGTGTCACTCGCCAAGGGGCGTGGATTGTGGTATCATAACAGGGATATTGAGAAGAAAAAGCAAAGGGGTTTTGTGTATGGCAAAATTATATTTCAGATACGGCGTGATGGGCAGCTCCAAATCGGCACAGGCACTCATCACGAAATTTAATTATGAGGAACAGGGGATGCGTGTCTGGCTGATGAAGCCTGCGGCAGATACGCGCTACGGCGTGGACAAGGTACACTCCCGCATCGGGTTGGAGCAGCCTGCGGATGCGATTACGGATGATATGGATTTATATGAAATTTTCCGCGACAGAGAACGGGAATTTTATGATGTGATTATTGTGGACGAGGCGCAGTTTTTACAGCCTGCCCATGTGGAGCAGTTAAGGGAGATTGTGGATTATTACAATGTGCCGGTATTCTGTTTCGGACTGCGGACGGATTTTCGGACAAAGCTGTTTCCCGGGAGCGCAAGGCTGTTTGAACTGGCGGATTCCGTGACGGAACTGAAAACGGTCTGCACCTGCGGCGGCAAGGCGATGGTGAATGCGCGGATTGACGCGGAGGGGAAGGTTATCACCGAAGGGGAGCAGTTCCTTCTGGGGGGCAACGAAAGCTATCGCCCGATGTGCTACAAATGCTGGAAGAAGGCGAAAGCAGGATTTCGACCTGATGGAACAGAAAAATAAATCTGAAATGGAACAAAGTGCGCTGTTTTTCGTCAGAAGAACAGGGTTATTGAGAAAAAATATGAAATTTATATAAAGATTTCTTAAAACTTTTTGAACATCCCCCGAAATACGCAAGTTTTCCTTGTGTGCGGGGGTGTTCTTCTGCTATACTATAATAATGTAAAAGTGTGCCTATCGCAGGGTTTGCTGCTTTTGGCACACGCGAGAAAAGAAAAATGAGGTGAACCAAATGGGTTTCTTGGAAAAAATATTTGGGAACTACAGTGAAAAGGAAATCAAGAAAATCAAGCCAATCGTGGCGAAGATTGAAGCACTGGGTCCCCAGTATGAAAACCTTTCGGACGAAGAGCTGAGAGGGAAAACACAGGAATTTAAGGATCGTCTGGCAAAGGGCGAAACACTGGATGATATCCTGCCTGAAGCGTATGCGGTGGTAAGAGAGGCGGCTTCCCGTCCCAATGTGCTGAATATGAAGCACTTCCCCGTACAGCTGATGGGCGGTATCGTGATGCACCAGGGACGTATTGCCGAGATGCGTACAGGTGAAGGGAAAACACTGGTGGCAACCCTGCCTGCATATCTGAATGCACTGGAAGGCAAGGGCGTACACGTTGTTACGGTCAATGACTATCTGGCACAGCGTGACTCTGACTGGATGGGTGAGGTATTTCGTTTCTTAGGACTGAGCGTTGGCTGTATCCTGAACGGGATGGACAACAATGAACGCCGTGCGGCGTATGCCTGCGACATTACCTATGGTACAAACAATGAGTTCGGCTTTGACTACCTGCGTGACAACATGGTAGTGCGTAAGGAAAACATGGTGCAGAGAGAGCTGCATTATGCCATCATCGACGAAGTCGACTCCGTTCTGATTGACGAAGCGAGAACACCACTGATTATTTCCGGCAGCGGTTCCAAGTCTACGGATTTGTATCGCGTAGCCGATTTGTTTGTAAAGAGACTGACAAAGGGCCGTATTCTGAATGAGGATGAGGCAATGAATGCCCTTCTGAAAGAGGAAATTCAGGAGGAAGGCGACTTCGTTCTGGATGAAAAGGCGAAATCCGTTGTGCTGACGCAGGAAGGTGTTGCGAAGGCGGAAAAATATTTCTCCGTAGACAACCTTTCCGACCCTGAAAACCTGGAGCTGCAGCATTATATTAACAACGCTTTGAAGGCAAACTATAACATGCACCTGGATAAGGATTATGTTATCCATGAGGGCGAAATTGTTATCGTTGATGAATTTACAGGGCGTATGATGCCCGGCAGACGCTATTCCGACGGTCTGCATCAGGCGATTGAAGCGAAGGAAAACGTACAGGTACGCAGAGAAAGCAAAACACTGGCAACGATTACCTTCCAGAACTACTTCAATAAATACGCAAAGAAATGCGGTATGACAGGTACGGCGAAAACAGAGGAAGAAGAATTCCGCAACATCTACGGGATGGACGTTGTGGAAATTCCCACAAACCGCCCCGTACAGAGAAAGGATCTGGACGATGTTGTCTATCGTACCGAAGCAGGCAAATTCCGCGCGGTGGTAAGAGATATCATTGCGGCGCATGAAAAGGGACAGCCTGTACTGGTTGGTACGGTTACGATTGAAAAATCCGAAACACTGAGCAAGCTTCTGAAAATGGAAGGCGTGAAGCATCAGGTACTGAATGCGAAATACCACGCACAGGAAGCAGAAATCGTTGCACTGGCAGGGCAGATGGGCGCAGTTACGATTGCGACAAACATGGCAGGCCGTGGTACGGATATCAAGCTGGGCGAAGGCGTGGCAGAACTGGGTGGCTTGAAAATCATCGGTACGGAACGCCATGAATCCAGACGTATTGATAACCAGCTGCGCGGGCGTGCCGGCCGTCAGGGCGACCCCGGTGAATCCCGTTTCTATATCTCTCTGGAGGATGACCTGATGCGTCTGTTCGGCTCCGAAAAGACCATGAAGCTGGTAGATGCGATGGGCATGACAGAGGATGAACCCATTGAAGCAGGGATGCTTTCCAAGGCGATTGAAAATGCGCAGAAAAAGGTAGAGGGCAACAACTTTGCCATTCGTAAACACCTTCTGGAATATGACCAGGTCATGAATGAACAGAGAGAAATCATTTATGGCGAAAGAAAACGCGTGCTTTACGGCGAAAACCTGAGAGACAGCATTGTCGGCATGATTGGAGCGGTTGTGGAACGCACCGTAGACGCACACATGAGCGATGACCAGCTGCCCGAGGAATGGGATATGGCGGCATTCAGCGAATCCCTGAGCGCAATCATCCCTGTTGGGAAGGTGAATATTAAAGAAGAAGCACTGCCCCAGATGACAAAGGATAAGCTGAAGGATACGCTGACAAAGCTGGGTAATCAGCTGTATGAAATGAAGGAAAAGGAAATCAGTCAGGGTCAGGCTGAGGGCGAAGAACGCATGCGCGAACTGGAACGCGTGGTGATGCTGCGTGTCATCGACCAGAAATGGATGGATCATATTGATGATATGGATCAGATGCGTCAGGGCATCGGGCTGCATGCCTATGCACAGAGAGACCCTCTGACAGAATATAAATTTGCGGCGTATGATATGTTCGAGGAAATGAGCAATCATATTCAGGAGGATACGCTGAAGATTCTTTACCGCGTGCGTATCCAGACAGAGGTAAAACAGGAAGAACCGCAGCAGCAGATGTTTACCAATAAGGATGATTCTGCTGTGAAGCAGCCGAAGAAGCGTGCCGATGAAAAAATCGGCAGAAATGACCCCTGCCCCTGCGGCAGTGGCAAGAAATATAAACAGTGCTGCGGCAGAAATGTGTAAAGAAAGCGTTATCAAGCGGCTGTGCAGGGCGTAAGCTTGCTTACGCGGATGCACAGACATTTGATAACCTGATGACATGAGTAAGGCAAAGCCTTACGAATGGAAACAATGGCGCTTAGCCATTGGATTTCTGAAAGAAAGCGTTATCAAGCAAGTGCGGAGAAAGAGGGAATGATATGGGAGAGAAAAAGCAATACAGACTGCCGATAGACTTCCCTTTTTATACCCAGAGAATGACGCAGGAAACGTGGCAGGAGGAAGGCTTTCCCTCTTTTGACGAGGCGGACAGCTGGACCTTTCGCAGCTGCGGCATTGCATCCCTGCGGATGATTCTGGATGGCTTTGGCAGAAATGCCGCGCGCCACGGTGTGATGATTGCAAAGGGCGTTGCGGCAGGTGCATATAAAGAAGGTGTCGGCTGGATTCACTGGGGGCTGGCCAAGCTTGCAGCGGATTACGGCATTTATGGCGAAGCACTGCGTGAAAAAACGGCGGAGGACTTAAAACGGGAGCTGGATGCAGGACATCCCTGCATCATCTCGATTGCGCCCTTCTTTCTGGGCGGCAAGCCAAAGCCGGACGGCGGTGTTTACGGGAAAAGCGGTCACCTTATCCCTGTATTCGGCTATGAAACAGAGGACGGCAGGCTGACAGCCTTTCTGGTGCATCACCCTTCCGCCTTTGCGGCGCGAAACAAAGCCGACTGGTGGGTACCGATGGAGGATTTTTTGGCATCCTTCAGCGGCAATTTTATTCGATTTTCAACGGAAAAATTGGAAAATTTTTCTGAGGAAGATAAATAAGATAAAAAGCAAAACGGCAAGCCCAAGCCGAATTGGTTTTTTATCAACTGATAAATCAATTCTATTTTCATTATGAAGGAGATGATTTTTTATGTTCGAGTTAGAACAGATCCGTCTGGGCCTTTCTGCTTATGACGAAAAATTAAAGGAAATGGGGGCTTCACTTTGACGTCGCTGGCGCGAAGGAGAAGATAAACGAATTAGAAGAGCTTTCCGCAGACCCCGATTTCTGGAATGACCTTGAAAAAAGCCAGAAAACACTGCAAAAGCTGAAAGGACTGAAAAATAAGGTCGGCAAATATGAAGGCCTTGTAACCACTTACGAGGACATTCTGACACTCATCGAAATGGGCATCGAGGAACAGGATGACAGCGTATATGAAGAAGTAAAGGAAATGAACGATTCCTTCCTTGCGGAATATGAAGCGCTGCGGATTGCAACGCTGCTTGACGGCGAATATGACCGCAACAATGCCATCGTGACTCTGCACGCAGGGACGGGAGGCACAGAGGCGTGCGACTGGACAAATATGCTCTTCCGCATGTATTCCAGATGGGCGCAGAAGGAAGGCTTCGAGGTTGAGGTTCTGGATATGCTGGACGGCGATGAGGCCGGGCTGAAATCCGTTACCATCCAGGTAAACGGCGAGAATGCTTACGGCTATCTGAAATCTGAGAAGGGGATTCACCGTCTGGTGCGCGTATCTCCGTTTGACAGCGCAGGCAGAAGACAGACTTCTTTTGCATCCTGCGATGTTATGCCTGAGATTGAGGACGATACGGAAATTGAAATCAAGCCTGATGACATTCGTATTGATACCTACAGAGCGAGTGGTGCCGGCGGTCAGCACATCAACAAGACCTCCTCTGCCATCCGTATCACGCACTTCCCGACAGGGGTTGTAGTATCCTGTCAGGAGGAAAGAAGCCAGTTTGCCAATAAGGACAAGGCATTTAAGATGCTGAGAAGTAAGCTGTTGGCACTGAAGCTGGAGGAACAGATGCAGAAGCTGGCGGAAATCCGTGGTGATGTGAAGGAAATCGGCTGGGGCAGCCAGATTCGTTCCTATATCTTCATGCCCTATACTCTGGTAAAGGATCACCGGACAGGCGAGGAAACCGGTAAGGTGGACGCGGTGATGGACGGCGAGATTGATAACTTTATCAGCGCATATCTGGCATGGATTCACAGCTGATTTTCCGGAGGAAAAAGCCTTGAAAGAGATTATCATTACCAAAAACGAGGAAAATCAAAGGCTGGACAAGTTTCTGCTGAAATATATGAATAAGGCTTCCAAGGGCTTTATTTATAAAATGCTGCGGAAAAAACGCATCAAATACAACGGCGGTAAGGCAGAGGGAAACGAACTGCTACAGGCAGGGGATACCCTCAGGCTTTACCTCGCCGAGGAAACGATTCAGTCCTTTATGGAGGAAAAAACGGTGCCTGCGGCAAAAAGGCATTTCGGCATTGTGTATGAGGATGACGAGATTCTGGTGGTTTCCAAGCCGGCAGGACTCCTGACGCATCCCGAAAAAAGCAGCGATACCGATACGCTGATTGATCAGGTGCTTTATTATCTTTATCAGAAGGGGCAATATACCCCTGCGGCGGAGAGCAGTTTTACCCCTGCGCTCTGCAACCGACTGGACAGAAACACAAGCGGCATCGTGATTGCGGGGAAAACCCTGCAGGGCGTGCAGGCGGTGAATGAAATCATTCGGGACCGTAAGCTGAATAAGTTTTATCTGACACTGGTTGCAGGGGAAATTCGCGAGGCAGGCGAGATTACCGCTTATCTGACGAAGGATACGGAAAAAAATCAGGTACGCATTTCCAAGAGAGAGGGAAGCGGCGCAAGAACGATGACGAAATATCGTCCGCTTGCACATGCAAAGGGCTATACCCTTCTGGAAATTCAGCTGATTACGGGCAAGACGCATCAGATTCGCGCCCATATGCAGGCAATCGGGCATCCCGTTGCAGGCGACAGAAAATATGGCTCGGAAGCGACAAATCGGCGGTTCCGAGAGGAATATGCCCTTTCCAATCAGTTCCTGCATGCCCTTCGGGTGGAATGGAAGGAAAAGGAAGGCCCTCTGGGCTATCTTTACGGAAAGGAAATGACAGCCCCTTTGCCAAAGCAGCTGCAGGAAATCTGCGACGGGCTGTTTGGCAGGGCAGAATAAGAGAAACAACATGAAGGAGGAGAGAAGATGAAAGCCATTATTTTGGCGGCGGGCTATGCCACAAGATTATATCCGCTGACATTGCATACGCCGAAGGCTTTGCTCCCCATTGGCAAAAAACCAATCATTGATCATATTGTAGAAAAAATGGATACCGTAAAAGAACTGGATGCGATTTATGTGGTTTCC
This sequence comes from Anaerotignum sp., assembly GCA_050872285.1. Taxonomy (GTDB): domain Bacteria; phylum Bacillota; class Clostridia; order Lachnospirales; family Anaerotignaceae; genus Anaerotignum_A. The sequence goes on along the minus strand of JBNMGO010000036.1, from coordinate 845 downwards.
AACGATAAATTCGCAAAGCAGTTTGAAGACTGGGCAAAAACGGCGAAAAGCCGCGTACCCATCACCGTTCTGAACGACGGCACAACAGACGATTCCAATAAGCGCGGCGCAATCGGGGATATTTCCTTTGTGATTGACGAAATGCAGATTGCGGACGACTTGATGGTAATCGCGGGGGATAATTTCTTCACCTATTCGCTGAAGGAATATGTGGATTTCTTCCATGAAAAGAACCGCGACTGTGTGTGCGTGAAGGTCTGGGAGGATGAAGCGGCACTGAGCCAGTTCGGCATTGCCCTTCTGGATGAAAACGGGAAGGTGCTGGACATTGAGGAGAAGCCCGAAAAGCCCAAATCCAATACGGTTGTATTCGCTGCATACCTCTATAAGAAAGAAACCGTTCCCATGTTTGCCGCATATCTGGCGGCAGGCAATAAGCCGGATTCTCCCGGCAATTTCCCTGCATGGCTTTACCACGAGAAGGAGGTATATGCCTATACCTTTGAGGGGGAATGCTATGACATCGGGACACCGGAAAGCTATCGGGAAGTATGCGAACTCTATGACAAATAACACAAAGCCGTTCTGCTGATTTAAGGACGGCTTTATTTCCTTTTTATAAAAAAGTCCCGACAAGCGGGTGAGCAAATGCATAAAGGCGCATTTGTGCACTTGCTCAGACATTTGACGGGCAACGGATGAACGGAAGGAGAAAACCTGAAATGGAATGGATTGAAGTATTCGTAGCGACCAGCCAGATTGGACTGGAGCCTGTGGAGGGCGTGCTGTATCAGTGCGGACTGACAGGGCTGATGATTCATGATGAGACGGATTTTGCGGAATTT
>JBNMGO010000095.1:0-5626 GCA_050872285.1 Anaerotignum sp. | reverse complement strand
GCAAGACCATTAAGGACATGGACAGCCTGCTGAACGCAATGAGCAGTTCGGATATCGGCAAGAAGGTTGACCTGACGGTTGTGAGAGATAATAAGGATAAAATCAAATTACAGCTTACGGTAGCCGATAAAAACAGCTAAAGGAAAGAGCGAAAGAAACTTTACGCAGAGAAAAAAAGAAGAAAAAACGGTTGCAATACCGATTAGATAGATTCACATAAATCCCCCCGAAACAGCCGAAGAGATTCGGATCATATAGATTAGCTTGCATCAGAAAAACTCCTATTGCAGATGATTTGCAGTAGGAGTTTTTTGTTGGGAGAGGTTCAGAAGGTATGTTTTTATTTTTCTGCCATGGCTTTTTCGGCAAAATCCGTCACAACGATGGAATCATAGGGGATTTTCTGCGAAAGCTCCTTCCCTTCCATCATGATTTTCTGGATGAGGGCAAAGCCTTCGGGGGAAACGGTCGGGTCGGTTTTCCAGGTATCCTGCTTCTGATAGCGTTCCACGATAGTGGTGAGGGTTGCAAGGTCGGTTTCGGCAAACTGCGGCTGAATAACCTTGGCAATCTCTGCGGCAGAATGGCTTTCTACCCACTGCTGTCCTTTATAAATGGCGCGCGTGAAGGCTTCGACTACCTCGGGATGCGCCTGCAAAAAGGCATCCTGCGCCATATAAACGGTATAAGGCACATAGCCGCTTGCCTCGCCTAAGGATGCAACAATATGCCCCTTGCCGCTCTGCTCCAGTGTGGTTGCGGCAGGCTCGAATTCTACGGTATAATCACCGACATTGCCCAGAAATGCGCCTGCGGTGGAGGTGAAATCAATGTTGTTGATGATTTCCATATCTTCGCCGATGGTCATGCCGTTTTCCTTGATGACATATTCCAGAACCATCTCGGGCATGCCGCCCAATCTGCCGCCGATGACAGATTTTCCTTTTAAATCAGACCATTGGAAATGAGGCTCTTCCTCTCTGGAAACAAGGAAATTGCCGGCGCGCTGGGTTAGCTGGGCGAAGGTTTTGGGGTAATCCGCCTTCCCCTCGGCATAGACATACAGACCTGCCTCCGTGCCAAGCAGGGCGATATCCGCGGAATCGGAAAGCAGGGCGGTCATGGATTTATCCGCGCCATTGCCGACCGCAACGCTCACATCTAAGCCTTCTTCCTCAAAAAAGCCCAATTCCTGCGCCACATACTGCGGTGCATAAAAAACAGAATGGACGACCTCATTCAGGCGGACGGGGGTCAGCGTTTCCTCCGCCGTTTCCGTGCCGCAGCCAACCCCTGCGGACAGGCAGAGCGCCCCCGATAAAGCCAAGCAAAGTTTTTTCTTCATAGCTGTTCCTCCTAAGAGAGTGATTCTGATTCATGATATGCCGCGGAGGGGAAAAAGGTGTGCTGTATTTTTTTTCGTGTCTGATATATTTTTTCGGGATTTTGTAGTATAATTATTTTTAATATGGAAAATCAGGCTTATTTCGCCTTGCATATAAATTTTGTGATGACAGGAGGCTATTTTCATGGCTGAAAAAATCATGCTGATTGACGGCAACAGCATTGTGAACCGCGCGTTTTACGGCGTTCCGCTGCTGACAAACGGGGAAGGCCGCTATACCAACGGGGTATACGGCTTTCTGAATATTTTGTTTAAGCTTCTGGATGAGGAGCAGCCGGACTATCTGGCGGTGGCGTTTGATTTGCACGCGCCCACCTTCCGCCACAGAACCTTTGACGGCTATAAGGGAACCAGAAAGGGCATGCCCGAGGAATTACGGGAGCAGATGCCCCTGCTGAAAGAGGTGCTGCAGACCATGCACATCCCCATTTTCGAGCAGGAGGGCTTTGAGGCGGATGATATTCTGGGGACGCTTTCCGCTCTGGCGGAGCAGAATGGCATTGTGCCTGTTGTGGTTTCCGGGGACAGAGACCTCTTGCAGCTGGCAGGGGAGAGCCTCAAGGTGCGGATTCCCAAAACGAAGGGCGGACGCACGGAAACAGAGGATTATTACGCGGCGGATGTGCAGGCGAAATACGGCGTGACACCCACCGAATTTATTGATATGAATGCGCTGATGGGGGATGCGTCCGATAATATCCCCGGGGTGCCGGGCATTGGCGAAAAGACCGCGGCGAAGATTATCGCGCAGTATCACGATATTGAAACGGCGATTGCCCATGCGGCGGAAATCAAGCCGAAGAAGGCATCCGAAAACCTTGCGGCGTATCAGGGGCAGGCAAGACTGAGCAAATTTCTGGCGACCATCGTGCGCGATATGCCGTTGGAATTTCAGAAGGATGCGCTCAGAATCAACGATATGTTCAACCAGACGGCGTATGAACTGGTGAAGCGTCTGGAATTTAAGAGCATGTTCAGCCGCTTTGAGGGGAGCGTTTCCGCACCGAAGCAGGCGGAACAGACCTATCGTTTGGTTGCAGATAAGGAAGGCGCGAAGGAAGTGCTTGCCGCGCTTGAAAAAGGCGAGGTCGGCTATGCCTTTGTTTATGAAAACGAGGAAGGACAGGGACTTGCGCTCTATCAGGAGAAGCTGGGCGGTGTCTGGATTGAGGCATCCATGACACTTCTGATGCAGGAAATTCTGGAAATTTTTCAGCCGTTTTTTGCGGACAGCGCATACCGCAAAATCGGGCATGATGTGAAAAAGGACATCCGTTTCCTGCGCAGCTATGGCTATGACGGCTTTACGGCGGAATTTGATACCGCCATCGGGGCGTATATCCTCAATGCAACAGGCAGCTCCTATGAATATGACGATATTGCGGCGGCGTTTCTGAACGAAACCTACCCTTCCCATGAGGAGGTTTTCGGGAAGGGCAGAACGAAAAAGACCTTTGCCGCCCTGCCCGAAGCGGAACGCACCGCCTATGGCGCAAGACAGGCGGAGATTTTCTTCCGCGCAAGAAGGGTGATGGAGGAACGGTTGGCGGAAAACGGGCAGACAAGCCTGTTTTATGACATGGAAATGCCGCTGATTTACGTTCTGGCGGATATGGAAAAATACGGCATTAAGGTCGACAAGGCGGCACTTCTGGCGTATCAGAAGCGTCTGGGCGAAAGTCTGGACGGCATGGAAGAAGAAATTTACGCACTGGCAGGGGAGAAATTCAACATCAATTCCCCCAAGCAGTTAGGTGTGATTTTATTTGAAAAACTGGGACTGAAGGGCGGCAAAAAGACCAAAACGGGCTATTCCACCGCGGCGGATGTGCTGGAAAAGCTGCGGACGGAGCATCCCATTGTGGAGCGGATTCTGCATTACAGACAGCTGGCAAAGCTGAAAAGCACCTATGCGGACGGACTTCTGGCGGTGATGGATGCCGAAACGGAGAAGATTTATTCCACGTTCAACCAGACCATTACGGCAACGGGGCGCATTTCCTCGACAGAGCCGAATTTGCAGAATATCCCTGTTCGTCTGGAATTGGGGAGAGAGCTCAGGAAAATTTTCATTCCCGAAAGCGCGGAGTTCTGCTTTCTGGATGCCGATTATTCGCAGATTGAGCTGCGTGTACTGGCGCATATTTCGGGGGATGAAAGCCTGATTGAAGCCTTTAAAAGCAATCAGGATATCCACCGCATGACGGCGTCACAGGTGTTCCATGTGCCCTTTGACGAGGTAACACCCCTGCAGAGAAGCAACGCCAAGGCGGTCAATTTCGGCATTATCTACGGCAAGGGGGCGTTCTCCCTGGGGCAGGATTTGGGCATCAGCCGCAAGGAGGCGGAGGAATACATCAACGCCTACTTCGCGAGATACCCCAAAATCAAGACCTTTATGGACGATACGATTAAAAACGGGGCGAAAAACGGCTACGTTTCCACGCTCTGGAACCGCCGCAGAAATATGCCCGAATTGCAGAGCAGTAATTTCATGCAGAGGGCGGCAGGCGAGCGCGCGGCAATGAATATGCCCATTCAGGGCACAGCTGCGGATATTATCAAGCTGGCGATGATTAAGGTGCATCGTGCCTTGCAGGAGGGCGGCTATCGTTCCCGCCTGATTTTGCAGGTACACGATGAACTGCTGATTGAAACATACAAAGAAGAAAAGGACGCTGTCGCAAAAATCCTCAAGGAAAACATGGAGCATGCGGCGGATTTACTGGTTCCCTTGGATGTGGATGTGCATGAGGGCGCATCCTGGTTCGAGGCGAAATAAAAAAAGAGGGGAAACGAAATGAAGGTAATCGGTTTGACAGGCGGCACAGGCAGCGGCAAAAGCGTTGTCAGCAAAAGCCTTGCGGCAGCAGGCGCAGTGGTGATTGATGCGGACAGAATCGCGCATGAAATCATTTTAAAAGGCGAGCCTGCGTATCAGGAGATTGTGGCGTTTTACGGAACGGAAATTCTGGATGCGGAAGGGAACATCATCCGTAAGAAATTGGGGGAAATCGTGTTCCATGATGCCGAAAAGCTGGCATTTCTGAACCAATGCACCCATAAATATATCTGTGCGGAGGTGGACAGACAGATTGCTAAGGCGAAGGCGGAAAACACCGCTAAGGCAGTGATTCTGGATGCGCCGCTCCTATTGGAGGCAGGACTGGAAAGCCGCTGTGATGCGGTCTGGGTGGTCTATGCCGAGCCTGAGGTGCGCGCAAAACGCGTGATGGCGCGCGATGGGGTGAGCTATGAGCTTGCAAAGGCGCGCATTGCCAACCAGAAAAGCTGGGAGGAATATAAGGAAGCGGCGTCTGTCGTGATTGATAACAGCAAAGACCTTGCCCATTTACAGGGGCAGTTGGATGAAATTTTAAAAACAATATAAAAGGAAGCAAGGAACAATGATTCGATGCATAAGAAAATTGTTTACGCTGGCGGTGGTGCTTGTGCTGCTGGCGGCGTTTGGCTATGGCGTGGTTCTGCCGCGCGTGCTGCCGTTAGAGTATCAGGCGATTGTGGAGCAGTATGCGGCGGAATATGGCTTAGATGAGGCGTTTGTATATGGCGTGATTTTCTGCGAAAGCCGCTTTGAAGCGGATGCCGTATCCTCTGCGGATGCCGTTGGGCTGATGCAGGTGACGGAAGAAACGGGCAAATGGGCGGCGGCGCAGATGGGGCTTGACCCCGAAACCATCGACCTGACCGACCCCGATACGAATATCCATATTGGCTGCTGGTATTTAAGCTGGCTGGTGGAAAAATTCGGCGGCGTTTCGGAAACGGTTCTGGCAGGCTATAACGCAGGGCATGGCAGCGTGGCGCGTTGGCTTGCGGATGAAGACATGAGCTGGGACGGCATCACGCTGGATGAAATTCCCTACGGGGAAACGAAAAGCTATGTGAAACGGGTGAAGCTGGCGGAGCAGGCGTATGGGCTGCGGCTGCGCCTGCAATCGTATTTGGAAGGAAATGAAGAATGATGAAAAAAAGGATTTTTCTCCTTTTGCTGATTTTCTGCCTTGGCATGAGCGGCTGCGGCAAGAAGGAGGAACAAACGAAGAAGAATACGGCAACAACGGAGGAGACGGGCGTTGCATCCAAGGAGGCCATGCTGACGCTTTCCATGCGGATTCCCGAAACGCTCAATCCGCTGTTGAACAGAGAGGAAACGGTTGACCGCATCTTGAAGCTGCTGTTTCTGCCTTTGGTGGATTT
>JBNMGO010000179.1:0-3777 GCA_050872285.1 Anaerotignum sp. | reverse complement strand
TTTTCATACACATCAATCCAGCCGCTTTCCATGCCGTGCGCCAGAGCCTTGCCGTAATCCTCGCCCATCACCTGCAAGGCTTCCTTTACGGTTGTTTTCGCCTGCTCATAAGGAATTTTCACATCTGCATCCGGCACAAGCGGAACATATAAATCATACATGTGCAGTTCATCCATGCCCAGTTCCTTTTTCCGCAGGGAAACATAGCGGTGCAGAAGTGGCAGGTTTTTGTTGACGGTTTCAATCAGTGTATCATATACGGAGAGAGGAATGTTGTCATCGGAAAGTGCCATTTCCATTGCAGAGCCGTAATTTCTTGCCTGTGCGAAAAAGACATCACTTTTTACCGATGCGGCATAGGTTGCGGCGATGGTGTTTTTCTGTGCGGAATAAAACGAATAGAGATTTTTGAACGCCTGCTCACGAATGGAGCGGTCAGGGCTTTCCAGAAATGTCACATATCTGCCCTTTGTCAGTTCCAGTTCCTCTCCTTCGGCAGTGCGGATGGGCGGAAAGGTGATATCCGCATCATTCAGCATGGTGAAAATCTGCTGAGGTGCGCCGCCCAGTTCTGCGGTTCTGGCAAGCAGATGTTCCTCCGCAGGGGAAAGCGTATGTGCCTTCTGGCGCAGAAGGGTATGGAAGAAATGGCCATACACAGCAAAATCCGCCGCTTTTTCTGCACGGAAGGCAGTCAGCTTTTCCTCGGGAATGGCAATGATTTCGGGAGTCAGGAAGGAAACTGCCGCAGAATAGCGAATCAGCAGCAGCTCCGCGCGGGAAGCCAAGCCCTGATAAAAGGCGTTTGCGCTGTCCTCGTGCATCCGCATGGAAGCGTAGGTATAGATATGGTCTAATTTTAAGGAAAGCTCCTCGTTCTTTTTCAGGCAGGAAAGCAGGGTTTCCGCGGAATCTGCCAACTTGCCGGCAAAGGCGGTCAGTTCGGGCAGGCTCTTTTCCAGAGAAGCATAGGCAGCCTCCCAATCGGCGTCTGTTTTGAAATAATCCTCGATATGCCAATGGAAACGAGGGTCGGTATCCTTTCGTTCGGGAATGGTATGATTCATAATCGCAACCTCTTTTCTATTTGAAATTTATATTTTTTTTGCTTCCATTTTATTTCTATCTTATATCATATCATTTCTTTGGGAATTTATAAAGTGAAATAAAACGTGCATTTTTTTCGATAAACCGTAAATTTTATGACATGTTCTACGGTTTTTTCTTGCTGTCAGCGCATTTTCATTGTATGATAAAGAAAGAGGTGATATTTTATGGAGAAGGGTTTGAAGGTACTTTTGGTAGCCTCCGAATCAGCGCCTTTTGTCAAAAGCGGCGGCTTGGGTGATGTTGTCGGCTCCTTGCCGAAGGCATTGCAGAAAAAAGGCGTGGATGTCCGCGTGGTAATTCCTCGGCACAGAGTAATTAAAAATGAGACAATGTACGGCGTGGAATTTTTAGGAGAATTTGACGTTTATTTGCAGTGGCGAAAACAGAGAGCCAAGGTTCTGGTAAAACCCGGCGAGGTACCTGTTTATTTTATTGAAAACGATTATTATTTCAGCCGTGGTGCGTTATACGGCTTTGATGACGATAACGAACGTTTTGCCTTTTTCGGCAAGGCAGTTCTGGATATGCTGGCAATGCTGGATTTCTACCCCGATGTGATTCATTGCAATGACTGGCAGACGGGGCCTGTCTGTATGTATCTGAAGGAAATGTACAATAAGGTAACGGAATATTCTAAGATTAAAACGCTGTTTACGATTCATAATTTGCAGTATCAGGGACGTTTTTCTCCCGATACCATGGAGCTTCTTGGCGTGTCCGACTGGGCGTATGGCAATATGGAGTTTTATAATACCATCTGCTTCATGAAAATGGGTCTGGTGTATGCGGATTATATCAGCACCGTCAGCGAAACCTACGCGCAGGAAATCCAGACACCCGAATATGGCTATGGCATGGACGGAATTCTCCGCAGCAGAAGCGACCGCCTGTGCGGTATTCTGAACGGCATTGATTTTGCGGCGAATAACCCCGAAACAGACCGTTTTATTGTGAAGCATTTCAGCGCAGCGCACCCCGAAGGGAAGACGGAAAACAAGCGCGCCCTGCAAAAACGTCTGGGGCTGGAGGAACGAGAGGTTCCTGTCATTGCGATGATTACCCGTCTGGCGGATCAGAAGGGCGTGGATATTCTGGCACCCGTTCTGGATGAAATGATGCGCAGAGATGTGCAGTTTGTACTGCTTGGCACGGGCGAGCCTTCGTATGAATATACCTTCCGCAGCCTGCAAAGCCGTTACCCCGGCAGGGTTTCCGCGAATATCTTCTTTGATGAAGCACTGGCACAGCAGATTTACGCATCTGCGGATTTATTCCTGATGCCTTCCAAATTTGAGCCCTGCGGTCTGGGGCAGATGTTCAGCCTGCGCTTCGGTACTGTGCCGATTGCGAGAAAAACGGGCGGTCTGGCGGATACGATTCAGCACTATAACCCCGAAACAAAGAAGGGCAACGGGTTTTTATTTGAAACCTATGACTGCGGCGGTCTGCTCTGGGCACTGGATGAAGCTCTGCGTACCTACCACATGGGCAGGGAAGAATGGGCGCATGTGGTGAAAAATGCAATGCTTTGCGATCATTCGTGGGAAAGCTCCGCAATGCAGTATATTGCGCTGTATGAAAAGCTGAAAGAAAATTAAGAAAAAGAACATGAAAAAAAGAACGCCTGAGAAAATTGGTTATCAAAATTTCTCGGGCGTTTTTTTTGGAAAAAGAAGCCTGTGCCGATTTGCAAAAGCGGCATGAATATAGTATGATAGAGAAAAAGAATTGCAATCAAACGTCAGGAGGGACTGCCATGATTACAGTATGGAACAGAAAAGAGCTGCTTTGCACATTTGATATGAAAAAACAGGCGGAGGTACGGGATATTCTCTGGAAATTCGATATTTCCTATGAGATGCGCGTTTCCGACCGAGCAGATTTCTTTGTGGGCGGAAAAACAACCTCGACGGATGCGGATATTGACCATCAGACGGAATATCTGATTTATGTCAAAAAAGAGGATTATGACAGAGCGATGTTTTTGGTACAGAGAAATTTGAAGGAATAAGCGGCAATGAACAGAAAACATTTCGGTAAAAATTTAAATAGCAGTAATAAGGTGCTGACCGTGCTGGTCTGTATTCTGGCGGTGGTCTGTCTGGTTGCAGGGGGCATTTATATTGACACCTTCCATGGACAGGGACGCTTCCTTGCCCTCATCGGCAAAACCAACCAGAAGCAGACGCAGGCAGAAGAAGCAACGGTACCCACGGATACCCCGAAGGAAAGCATGGCAGTGGATGTCAGCAGTAAGGCAAGTGTTGCCGCCTTCGGGAAGGAATTTCTGCTTTGCACGAAGGATGGTGTGAAATATTACGCCTCCATGGGAGAGCAGAAGTGGAGCGACACCTTCAGCATGACCTCGCCCACCCTTGTGCAGGAGGGCAGTTTTGTTGCCGTCGGCGATATGGGCGGCAAATCGGTTCGTGTCTATAATAAGGAAGGAATGGTCTATGATTTGCAGGCGGAGGGCTCTCCTGTGCAGTTCGCGCTGAATGAAAACGGCTATCTTTCCCTGATTACGAAAAATGACAGCAGCTATCGCATCTGCGTGTATAACCAGAAGGGCAAGCTTCTGAAGGAACGCGTGGAGGAAAGCAAAGGCATTTATCCCCTTTCCTCGGATGTATCGGATGACAGCAAGGTCCTTGCAGTCAGCTATCT
>JBNMGO010000231.1:0-3179 GCA_050872285.1 Anaerotignum sp. | reverse complement strand
TGGATTACAACCGCGTGGTAAAGGATCTGAACGGCTACAATTCCGAAGAATTCCTGAAGGAAATCTGCAAGAAATTCACCGTTGAGCCTTACGCAGGCGAAGGCCCTTACCACCCTGAGGCACTGCACACCTTTGGGCTGTATCTGGACGGGAAATGGTTCAAGATGACGGCGAAGGAGGAAATCATCACAGACGACCCTGTACTAGGACTGGATGTTTCCATTTTGCAGAAGGAGTTGCTGGAGCCTGTACTTGCCATCGGCGACCCCAGAACCGACAAGCGGATTGATTTTGTCGGCGGGATTCGCGGATTGGAAGAACTGGAACGCAGAGTGGACAGCGGCGAAATGAGACTGGCATTTTCCATGTTCCCTACTTCCATGGAGGAGCTGATGGATGTGGCGGATGAGGATATGACAATGCCGCCGAAATCGACATGGTTTGAGCCAAAGCTGCGGAGTGGGCTGTTTATTCACGATTTGGGTGAATGAAACAGCGGCGCAGGGGCACCTGCAAAATTCACTCAGTGAAGATGAGATATGCGCCAGTTTAGAACTTTTACGGCAAAACAACGGTTTTCTCCCTTACTTTTTATGCTAAAAAGTAACAAAAACTTGGAACCCGTTTCGTAATGGGTTCCAAACCTCCACAGACGAGGAAAGGGACACAAAGTTTCCCTTTCCAATCCCTTCCCCACAGGTCGGAAACGACAGGGAGAAAAGCGGTGCAGGTGCGCCTGCGAAAATCTTGTTATAAAAAAGTGCATACAAAAAAGAGAGTAAAATCCTTTTAGATTTCACTCTCTTTTTAATTACAAGTCAAGTTTTAAGTCATTTTCTTTAATGAGGTTCTTTTTGCGCATGGGATATGCGAAAATGAGGGTCAGAATTGCGGGCAGGACAAAGCAGACCAGAACCAGACCGAGCCAATCCATAGAGGTGATGCCTGTTTTTGTGCCGGCGGTGATATCGTTAATCCAGCCGGTATAGACACCAATCTGTCCAACCAGACCGCAGGTCCCCATACCGGAGGCAACCGCATCGCCATTCATCTGCATATGGAACAGGCAGGTTGCGATGGGGCCAGTGATGGCGGATGCCAAGGTAGGCGGAATCCAGATCAGCGGATTTTTGACGATATTCCCGATTTGCAGCATGGAAGTACCGATGCCCTGTGCGAGCAGACCGCTCCATTTATTTTCCTTAAAGCTCATAACGGCAAAGCCGACCATCTGCGCGCAACAGCCTGCAACCGCCGCGCCGCCTGCCAGACCTGTCAGCCCCAGAGCCGCACAGATTGCCGCACTGCTGATGGGGAGCGTCAGCGCGATGCCAACGATAACGGAAACCAGAATTCCCATGAAGAAGGGCTGCAATTCCGTTGCCCACTTGATGGCATTGCCGACTGCACTTGCTGCCGCACCGATGGAAGGCGCCCACCACATGGAAAGCAGCACGCCGACACAGATGGTGACGGAGGGGGTTACGATGATATCGACCTTTGTTTCCTTGGAAACCAATTTACCAAATTCTGTAGCAAAGATGGTGACAACGAAAACAGCCAGAGGGCCGCCTGCGCCGCCAAGCTGATTCGCCGCACCGCCGACGGCAATCAGGGAAAACAGCACCAGAGGGGGGCATTTCAGGGCATAGCCGATGGAAACCGCCATAGCAGGGCCTGTGACCGACTGCGCGAAGGTACCGATATCCACCAGAACGGCAACGCCAAGCTGCTGTCCCAGGGTTTTTAAGATTGTCCCGATTAACAGGGATGCAAACAAGCCCTGTGCCATTGCGCCCAAGGCATCAATGCCGTATCGTTTTGCTGAAAAAACGATATCTTTTTTTGCCAGAAAAGCGGCAAAGCCTTTTTGATTCTCGCTCATGTTCTTTCTCCTTTTTGTCTCTTCACTTGTTTTTACAGCTGTCTTGACAGCTCATTGGTTTGATTATACGTTATCCGGAATGGAAAATCAATAAAAATCCCGAAAACGGTCATACTAATTTCATCAAAGGAGGGATTTTATGAACAAATTTGCAACAGGGATGCTGCTTGGCAGTGCGGCGGCAATGGCAGGCATGGGATACCTGATGAAGGATAAGCGCACCTATCAGAAGCTTGCCAGAAAAGGGAAAAAGATGGTGGTAAAGGCGGAAGAGGCAATTGACGATATCATGGACGACATGATGCCCTGAGCCACAAAAAGCAAAAGAGCAAATCTCTCGATTTGCTCTTTTTGCTTTTACGTTTTATCATTTAAAAAGGGGAAGGGTATAATACTTATGTTCTCAAAAGGTGGTCCGTTCCTTTTGACACCTTTATGATATCATCCAAATTTGAATTCCATTTGTACAAAAACCAAAGAGTTTTTTAAGAATATTTGAATAATTTATGAACATAAAAGGAATAGGTTCCCCTAGTCAGGCTCCCCGTTTTCAACTTAAGCTTGGCTTAATTTCTCGATCCCCTTCTTGATTCTGCGGATGGATTCTTCTTTTCCTAAGATATCCGCCAGTTCCATTGCGCCGCCGGGAGAGGTCTGTTCGCCGGAAAGGGCTGTTCTGACGGGCCAGAGCAGCTGACCGTTTTTGATACCCAGTTCACCAACCAGCGCCATCAGACTATCATGGATTGCCGTTTCATTCCAATCGGGCAGGTTTTCCAGAACGGGCAGAGCCGCCTGCAGGGAAGAAAGCGCGATTTCATCGTTGGTTTTCATTTTCTTATGGGTATACAGCTCTGTGCTGTAATCAGGCAATTCCTTGAAGAAATCCACCAGACGAGGGATATCGTTCAATGTTTCCAGACGTTTCTGGAGCAGTGCCGCAATTTTTTTCAGGTCTAAAGCTGTACCTGCCAGTGCTTCCTCCAGCTTGGGTCTTGCCAGTTCGAAATATTTATCGAAATCCATTGCCTTGAGGTATTCACTGTTCATCCATGTCAGCTTTTTGATATCAAAGATGGAGGGAGATTTGCTCAGCCCTGCCATATCAAATTTCTGTTCCAGTTCCTTGAGGGTGAAAATTTCCACGTTATCGGAAGGACTCCAACCCAGCAGTGCGATATATTTTACAATAGCTTCTACCACATAGCCTTCATTTACCAAATCCTCGAGGGATTTATCGCCATGACGCTTGGACAGCTTATGGTGTGCATCACGCATAACGGCAGGCAGATGT
>JBNMGO010000093.1:0-5685 GCA_050872285.1 Anaerotignum sp. | reverse complement strand
CTCTATATGGACACCAAGGCGGAGGATGTGGAGCTGCAGAAAAGCAATATCCTTCTGGTCGGCCCTACGGGTACAGGGAAAACCCTTCTGGCGCAGACTCTGGCAAAGGTGCTGAATGTACCCTTCGCGATTGCGGATGCAACCTCTCTGACCGAAGCAGGCTATGTCGGCGAGGACGTGGAAAATATCCTTCTGAAGCTGATTCAGGCGGCGGATTATGATATCGAGAAGGCAGAAAGCGGTCTTATCTATATCGATGAAATCGATAAAATCACAAAGAAAAGCGAAAATGTATCTATCACCAGAGATGTCAGCGGCGAAGGCGTACAGCAGGCACTGCTGAAAATTCTGGAGGGGACTGTGGCAAGCGTACCCCCGCAGGGCGGCAGAAAGCACCCCCATCAGGAATTCATCCAGATTGATACAACCAATATTCTCTTCATCTGCGGCGGTGCCTTCGGCGGCATTGAAAAAATCATTCAGAACCGCATGGGGCATAAGGTCATCGGCTTTGGTGCAGAGGTGCAGAGCAAGCTGGATAAAACAAATGACGAGCTTTTGCAGAGCCTCATGCCGCAGGATCTGCTGAAATATGGTCTGATTCCCGAATTTATCGGTCGTCTGCCTGTTGTGGTAACGCTCGATAATCTGGATGAGGATGCCTTTGTGCATATTTTAACAGAACCCAAGAATGCGCTGACAAAGCAGTATGAATATCTCTTTGCACTGGATGATGTCATTCTGGAATTCAGGGATGACGCGCTGCGCGCCATCGCAAGAAAGGCAATGGAACGGGAAACCGGTGCGCGTGGGCTGCGTTCTATCGTTGAGGAATTCATCAACCCGATTATGTATGAAATCCCCACAGAAACAACCGTGGAACGCTGCATCATCACAGAGGATGTGGTAAACGGCAAGGCGGCTCCCGAGTATGTTTATAATGAAAACAGAAAGCCCCTGCAGCGGATGCGTAAGCGCAAAAGCAGCAAGGGAAACAGCGGCGTTTCCGCATAAATCAAGGAAAAACAGAAAAGAAAGCATTTTCGAAGTATCTCTATCATAATGATGGGGATACTTTTTTTATTGGAAAAACGCACAATAGAAAGGAATTTCATTTTGCAGTGTGCGGAAAAATGTACATCTTTCGCGGATTTGTCGGAATTTTTAACAAAATCGCAAAAAATGTCTAAAAAATCACAAATAGCTGTTGACGGAATCGCATTTGCGTACTATAATTTATGCGTACTTGAGAGAGAGACAAGGGCAGAAAAGTGTCCTTGATAAAAAGACAAATTATATTATTATAAAGACACTAGGAGGAAGAAAAAATGCTTACACTGGAAATGATTCAGGACGCAAAAAAAACACTGGAAGGCGTTGCAAGAGTAACACCTCTGTACGAATCCGCTTTTATCAACCCTAACGCAAACGTATACATCAAATGCGAAAACATGCAGGTTACAGGCTCCTTCAAACTGAGAGGCGCTTATGTAAAAACAGCAAGCCTGACAGAAGAAGAAGCATCCAAGGGCGTAATCGCTTGCTCCGCTGGTAACCATGCACAGGGCGTTGCTCTGGCAGCTCAGAAAAAAGGCATCAAGGCTACCATCTGCATGCCCGCAGGCGCACCTCTGGCTAAGGTAGAAGCTACAAAGAGCTACGGCGCAGAAGTTGTTCTGGTTCCCGGCGTATATGATGATGCAGCTGCAAAGGCTGTTGAACTGCAGAAGGAAAAAGGCTACACATTCCTGCATCCCTTCAACGATGAATATGTAATGGCTGGTCAGGGTACAGTTGGTCTGGAAATCATGGAAAAACTGCCCGAAGCTGACGTTGTATTCGTTCCCATCGGTGGCGGCGGTCTGATCTCCGGTGTTGCTTGTGCAATCAAGAGCATCAACCCCAACTGCAAGGTATATGGCGTACAGGCAGCAGGTGCTCCTTCCATGAAGCAGTCCATCGAACACAAGGAAATCGAAAAACTGCCCAGCGTTTCCACAATGGCTGACGGTATCGCAGTAAAAGAACCCGGCACACTGACATTCGAAGCTTGCCTGAAATATGTTGACGGCGTTGTAACCGTAACAGAAGCTGAAATCGCATCCGCAATCCTGATGCTGCTGGAAAAACACAAAATGGTAGCAGAAGGCGCAGGCGCTGTTTCCGTAGCAGCAGCTATGACAAACAAAGTAGATATCGCAGGCAAGAACGTAGTATGCGTTGTTTCCGGTGGTAACGTAGACGTAAACGTACTGGACAGAATCATCGACAAGGGTCTGCAGGAAAACGGCAGAATCGCTGAATTCTCCGTAATGATGGCAGATAAGCCCGGTCAGCTGATTCAGCTGCTGCAGATTATCGCTCAGACAGGCGCAAACATTCTGGATGTAAACCACGACAGAAGAGCAAAAGGCGTAGCAGTAAGCAACGTAGTTGTAAACGTAACAGTTGAAACAAGAAATAAAGCACACTATGAAGAAATGGTTGCAGCACTGAAAGCACAGGGCTACACAATCTGATTTTTTCAGGCTTTTCATAACAGACTTTAACAACACGGGGTACTAACCGAAAGGTTAGTACCTTTTTTCTTGTTGAAAAAACAGAAAAAATATATTATCCTGTTACCTGAGGTGAAAAAATATGGAGCAACAGAAGACAAAACGAACAGCAGGCATCTGCTTTACCCTTGCAGGTGGCATTTGCTGGGGGCTTTCCGGCTGTTTCGGTCAATATTTATTTCAGCAGAAGGGCATTACGGCGGAATGGCTCGTCACGGTGCGTCTGGTTCTGGCAGGGATTCTGCTGATTCTGACGGGTCTGATTCTGACGAAAAAGCGTATGGGGGAGATCTGGAAAAACAGCGCAGATACAAAAAGACTGCTTGTATTTTCCGTATTCGGGATGCTGACCTGTCAGTATACCTATTTTGCGGCAATCCAGTATTCCAATGCAGGCACGGCAACGGTGCTGCAGTCTTTATCTCCGCTTCTCATTCTGGGGATTGTCTGCCTGAAGGAAAAGCGTCTGCCGCATAAGCTTGAGGCGGGAGCAATTTTCTGCGCGCTTCTGGGCGTTTTCCTGCTGAGCACCCATGGGGATATCCGCAGCATGAGCATTACTGTTCCGGCGCTCCTGTTCGGTCTGGGCGCGGCGGCAGGTGCGGCGGCATATAATCTGCTTTCCGGTGATTTGCTGCGAAAATACGGCGTATACGCCGTTGTGGGCTATGCCATGTTTATTGCAGGTGTGGTGATGCTGCCCTTCGTGCGCCCATGGAGCTATCCGATTCTCTTTGATCAGGGGACGATTCTTGCAACGGCAGGCGTGGTTGTCATCGGTACGGCGGTTGCGTTCTCGCTGTATCTCAAGGGCGTGAGTCTGGTCGGGCCTTTTATGGGGAGCCTTCTCGGCATGGTCGAGCCGATTACGGCGGTGCTCATTTCCCTTCTTTTCCTGCATGCAGGCTTCCAGATGATGGATTTGGTCGGCTTTGTGCTGATTCTGGGGACAGTGGTTGCGCTTTCCCTGCGGTCGAAATAACGAGAAAGAACGAATACCTTGGTTTCTGCGGAGACCAAGGTATATTTGCGTGCAAAGGAATTTTATGCTAAAATCATATATTGGAGAATTTTATCTGAAAGATTTTAAAATAGATGAGGTGAGAGACTTTGGCGGAACAGAAAAATAAGAAAAAACCTGCCAAAACCACTGCAAAATCGCCGTCTGTGAAGAAAACAACGGCAAGGAGCAGTGCCAAAAAGGAAACAGCAAAAAAAGAACCGGGAGCGAGAAAAGAAACCACCAGAATGGCGGCACAGCCTGCCCGTTGTGGGGATAGTATTCTGGATGAGGTTATTCTGCTTCTGATTATCGTAGCATCGATTATCGTGTTTATCAGCCTTCTGACGGAGAAAATGGGCATCATCGGCGGCATCATCAGCGGCTTTTTCAAGGGGCTTTTCGGGCTTGGGGGCTTTTTTCTGCCCATCTGCGTGATTGCCTACTGCATCTGGATGCTGACGAGCGAGGAAAAGCGATACCCCCTGGTGCGTGCGTTTGGGGCAGGGCTGTTCCTGCTGACCGTGGCAGCCTTTGCACAGGTTCTGCACCCGATACAGGCGGCAGAAAGCCTTGGCTTTTTCAAACGCTGCGGTGTATATTACGGCGCAGGTGCATTCACAAATGGAGGGTTGACAGGTGGACTGATTGGCGGTGGACTGGACAGGGCATTGGACACCCTTGGGAGTGTCATTGTCCTATTGGCGACAGGCATTATTTCCATCGTCATGGCGACGGGCAAATCTTTCTTCCATGCCCTCGGGGATGCCAATGCGCACCGCAAGGCAAGACGGAAGGTGAAAAACGAAAAAATCAAGAATAAAGCCGAGCGGATTCGCCAGCAGGAGGAACTGGAGGCGGAGCGGCAGGCGAAAAAGGCACAGCGCCGCAGAAAAATGAACCGCGAGGATTTCAATATTGAGGTGCAGGAAAACAGCGGCGAAACGCCCTATGTTGAGGAAACGGTGTTCCGCAAAAAGCCGCTCATTCTGGAAACGAAAAAGCGAGAGCCGATTTTTGATTTTGTGAAGGAAAACGGCGCAGAGATTGCGGTGCGCAGAGAGGAAACGGCGGAAGATACGCCGAAGGAAGCGCACGAAGGAAAAGCCGCAGAAACGCCTTCCATCAAGGAAACGGCGGCAATGATGGCGGAGGATGTGCTGAAAGAGGTTGCGGAGGAACAGGCGAAGCCGCAGAAAGCAGAGCCTGATTCTGATGATGCGCTGTTTGCGGAAATTTTTGCGGAAAAGCCGCGCGAGGAAAGCATCAGCATTGATATTCTGCCGGAAGAGGATATGGGCAGAACCGTTGTGCCGAGAAAGGAAACACCTGCGGCGGAAGAAATCCCCATTGCGATGATGGAGGAAAAAACTCCTGTGGCGGAAGAAATTGCGGCAGAGAAAGAGGAACCGGCAGAGGATGCGCCAGAAGAACCCACAGAACCGGCAAAGAAACAGCCTGCCCCTGCCGTTTCTGAGGCGAAAGCAGAGGTTCCTGCGGCCCCTGTCGAGGAAGAAAAGCCGTATATCTATCCCCCGATTACGCTTCTGGGGAAAGACCCCCAGACGGGCAACGGCGGCAACCGTTCCGAATTGTTTGAAAACGCAAGAAAGCTGGAAACCACGCTGAAAAGCTTTGGTGTGGATGCGAAGGTCATTCAGATCAGCAAGGGGCCTACCGTGACGCGCTATGAGCTTTCCCCGAGCCAAGGGGTAAAGGTCAGCAAGATTGTGAATCTGGCGGATGATATTGCGCTGAATCTGGCGGCGAGCGGGATTCGTATCGAAGCACCCATTCCCGGCAAGGCGGCGGTCGGTATCGAAGTGCCGAATAAGGAAACGCAGTCTGTTTATATGCGGACGCTTTTGGAAAGCGATGCCTTCAAGCAGCATCCCTCTAAGCTGGCGTTTGCCCTGGGGCAGGATATTGCAGGCAACCCTGTTGTGACGGATATCGCAAAAATGCCGCACCTGCTGATTGCGGGCGCAACGGGTTCGGGGAAATCCGTCTGCATCAATACGTTGATTACGAGTATTTTGTATAAGGCAGACCCGAAGGAGGTCAAGCTGCTTTTGGTCGACCCCAAGGTGGTGGAACTGAGTGTATATAACGGGATTCCACACCTGT
>JBNMGO010000012.1:0-10909 GCA_050872285.1 Anaerotignum sp. | reverse complement strand
TTGTAGACAAATTTATTTTAATGCCGCGGAAAGGTTCGGGAAACCAAGAGTTTCCCGAGTAAAATCCGCAGTCGGAATTTATTTCCGACGAGGAAAACAGCGAGTTTCAAGGCTTTTCAGCCGATGGAACTCGTCTGTTTATTCTTCTGTTTCAACAAGTCGAAATCCTGATTTCGACTTAGGGGTACTCTCACGCCTCAGCCTTTGCCTTCTGCGCCTGTCTCTTTTCCTCCATCTTGGAAACGCAAAGCGTACACGCCGCGTCCCCGGTAATGTTTACCGTTGTTCGTCCCATGTCAAAAATACGGTCAATCCCTGCCACAAGCGCAATCCCCTCTACGGGCAGCCCAACGCTCTGCAGCACCATTGCCAGCATAATCATCCCTGCGCCGGGTACGCCTGCCGTTCCGATGGATGCCAGCGTCGCCGTCAGAATAATTGTCAGCTGCTGTCCTACTGTCAAGTCAACCCCAAAGCAGGTCGCAATGAAAATGACACATACCCCCTGGTAAATCGCCGTACCATCCATATTGATGGTCGCACCCAAGGGCAGCACAAAGCTTGCAACGTCCTTCTTCGCCCCCAGCTTCTGCACACATTCCAGATTCAGCGGCAGCGTCCCTACGGAAGATGCGCTCGAAAATGCAAACAGAATCGCCGGCAGCATCCCCTTAAAGAACTGCACCGGGTTTAATCCGCCCAGAGCCTTCACCGTCAGAGAATACACCACCACCATGTGCAGGATATACGCCGCATACGCTACCAGAAGCACCGTTGCCAGGTCGCCCAGTACGGAAGGGCCGTTTTCCGCCACCACAGGTGTAATCAGACAGAATACCCCAATCGGGCTCAGCTTGATAATTGCATCCATCACATACATGGAAATCGCGCTCGCGCTCTCCACAAATTCCGTAAACGCCTTGCCCTTTTCGCCAACCGCAATCGCGCCAAAGCCAAAGAACAGCACAATCACGATCACCTGCAGCATATTCGCATTCACCATAGGCTCCAGTGCGTTGCTCGGGAAAATATTCACCAGTGTTTCAATAAAACTCGGTGCCTCCGTTGCCTCATATTCCAACCCTGTCGTTGCCAGCTGATGGAAAAATCCCTTGCAGAGGTTTGCAATCACCAACCCAATCAGCACAGCCATCGCCGTTGTACACATATAATAGCAAACGGTTTTCACCCCGATACTGCCGACCTTCCGCATGTCCTGCATGGAAATCACGCCGCTCATAATCGAGAACAGCACAATCGGCGCTACAATAAATTTCACTAAGTTTAAAAATAACGTCCCGAACGGCTTAATATATTCCACCGCAATCTCGGGTGTTTTCATCAATGCCGCCCCTGCCAGAATCCCCAGCACAAGCCCTGCAAAAATATATGCCGCCAGCGGCAGCTTTTTCTTTTCTTTTGCCATTTCTTCCTCTCCTTCTTCTGTAAAAAATCGCACTGTTGCCTATTTTACATCACCTTTCCCCGTTTTTCAACGTTTTCTGCCCTTTTCCATCAAAAAACTATTCACTCAACCAACAGTTTGTATACTTTTTCGAAAGAATCCTGTACACTGAAAGCAAAGGAAGTGAATGTATATGGATCAAATGAAAATCGGAAAATTTATCGCCCTGTGCAGAAAAGAAAAACAGCTTACCCAAAAGCAGTTAGCAGAAAAGCTGAATCTCACCGACAGGGCAATCTCCAAATGGGAAAACGGAAAATCCATGCCCGACTCCTCCATCATGCTCGATTTATGTCAGGCGTTAGGCATCAGCGTCAACGAATTGCTGTGCGGAGAAAAAATCGAGATACAAGATTACAACAAAATTGCCGAAGAAAACTTACTGGCATTGGCAAAAAAAGAGGAGCTGCAAAATAAAAAGCTCCTGCTGTATGAAAAAGTGATTGGCTATACCTCTACGGTATCCTTTCTCATCCTCATCTTTGTTACCTCCTTTCTCGTGCAAAGCAAGACGGCAAGAGTCATTTTATTCATACTCGCCTTCGTTCTTTTTATCATCGGCATTTCCTTTGCGCTGAAAATAGAAACGGAAACCGGATACTATGAATGTCCACACTGCCACCATAAATATGTGCCGGACTACCGCAGTGTCTACTTTGCCCCGCACCTCGGCACAACCCGTTTTCTACGTTGCCCCGAGTGTCAAAAAAGAGGCTGGCAGAGGAAGATTCTCAAATAACCCCTCAGAAAGCCTCTCTGCAAAAAAAGGGATAAACCCATTTCGGATTTATCCCTTTTTATTATGCTTTTTCTATATTTCCCTGATTGCTTATGTAATGCTTAGCGAGGGAAGTTAATCTGTGCCTGTGCCGCAGCCAGTCTTGCGATAGGTACGCGGTAAGGAGAGCAGGATACATAGTCCAGACCAATCTGGTGGCAGAATTCAACGGAGTAAGGATCGCCGCCGTGTTCGCCGCAGATACCCAGATGGATGTCGGGACGAACGGGTTTTGCCTTTTCCACTGCCCATTTCATCAACAGACCAACGCCTGTTCTGTCCAGTCTTGCTGTAGGGTCAACCTCGTAAATGTTCTTGTCGATGTAGTCAGCCAGAATCTTGCCGGCATCATCACGGGACAGACCGTATGTCATCTGTGTCAGGTCGTTTGTACCGAAGGAGAAGAATTCAGCCTCTGTTGCAATCTGGTCAGCTGTCAGTGCAGCTCTGGGGATTTCAATCATGGTACCAACCAGATAATCCAGCTTCTTGCCCTTTGCTTCGAATACCTTTTCTACGGTTTCTACAACGATATTCTTTACATATTTCAGTTCCTTCACTTCGCCAACCAGAGGAATCATGATTTCAGGCTTGATGTTGATGCCGTCTTCTTCGGAAACCTCGATTGCTGCTTCCATGATAGCCTTTGCCTGCATTCTTGCGATTTCAGGATAGCTTACAGCCAGACGGCAGCCTCTGTGACCCATCATAGGGTTCAGTTCGTGCAGACCGCGTGCTTTGATTTTCAGCTCTTCTACAGTCTTGCCTGTCATTTCAGCCAGCTGTGCAAATTCTTCCTCTGTGTTGGGCATGAATTCATGCAGAGGGGGATCCAGCAGACGGATGGTAACAGGTCTTTCCTGCATTGCCTTGTAAATGCCCTTGAAGTCCTCTTTCTGGAAGGGTTCGATGCCTGCCAGTGCTTCTTCTCTTTCTTCTACTGTATCGGACATGATCATCTTTCTGAATTTCATGATTCTGTCAGCAGCGAAGAACATATGCTCTGTTCTTGTCAGACCGATACCTTCTGCGCCGAAGTCGATTGCTGTCTGTGCATCGTTGGGTGTGTCGGCATTTGTTCTTACCTTCAGCACTCTCTTAGCATCAGCCCAAGCCATGAAGGTCTGGAAGTTGCCTGTAATTTCTGCCTTTACGGTAGGAATATCTTCGCCGTAGATGTTCCCTGTGGAGCCATCCAGAGAGATGTAGTCGCCTTCCTTGAAGGTTCTGCCGCCCAGTGTGAAGGTCTTGCCTTCTTCGTTCATCTTGATTTCTTCGCAGCCGGATACACAGCAAGTACCCATACCACGCGCAACTACTGCTGCGTGAGAGGTCATACCGCCGCGCACTGTCAGGATACCCTGAGATGCAGCCATACCTTCGATATCTTCGGGAGAGGTTTCCAGACGAACCAGGATAACTCTGTCGCCTGCTTCTGCGGCAGCCTTTGCTTCTTCTGCTGTGAAGTAAATCTTACCTGCGGCAGCGCCGGGGGATGCGGGCAGACCCTTGCCCAGAGCCTTTGCAGCCTTCAGTGCAGCCTGGTCAAATGCAGGGTGCAGCAGCTGATCCAGCTGTTTGGGTTCTACTCTCAGCAGAGCCTCGTCTGTTGTAATCAGACCTTCGTCAACCATTTCAACGGCAATTCTCAGTGCTGCGTTTGCAGTTCTCTTACCGTTTCTTGTCTGCAGGAAGAACAGCTTGCCTTCTTCAATGGTGAATTCCATATCCTGCATATCTTTATAATGTTTTTCCAGTGTGTTTGCGATATCCATGAACTGGTCGTAAACATTAGGCATATCTTCTTTCAGCTTTGCAATGGGGTTAGGTGTACGAACACCGGCAACTACGTCCTCGCCCTGTGCGTTTACCAGATATTCACCCAGCATAGCCTTTTCGCCTGTTGCAGCGTTTCTTGTGAAGGCAACACCTGTACCGGAGGTATCACCCATGTTGCCGAATACCATCATCTGTACGTTTACGGCAGTACCCCAGCTGTAAGGAATATCGTTCATTCTTCTGTAAACGAAAGCACGGGGGTTATCCCAGCTGCGGAATACAGCCATAGCTGCTTCCAGAAGCTGTTCCTTGGGATCCTGAGGGAATTCCTTGCCCTGGTCATCCAGATAAATCTGCTTGAAGATAGCTGTTACCTTTCTCAGGTCTTCTTCTGTCAGGTCTGTGTCGTATTTTGCGCCGACCTCTTCTTTATATTCATCCAGCTTTCTTTCGAATTTGGATTTGGAAACGCCGATAACAACGTCTGCAAACATCATGATAAATCTTCTGTAGGAGTCATAAGCAAATCTGGGATTCCCTGTTTTCTTTGCCAGACCTTCTACGGAAATATCATTCAGCCCCAGGTTCAGAACTGTGTCCATCATACCGGGCATGGATGCTCTCGCACCGGAACGAACGGAAACCAGCAGGGGATTTTCGGGGTCGCCCAGCTTCTTGCCTGCGATTTCTTCCAGCTTTGCCAGAGCAACTTCAATCTGGTCGATCATTTCGTCTGTCAGTTTTTTGCCGCCTTCGTTGTATTCCGTACAAGCCTCTGTGGAAATGGTGAAGCCGTAGGGAACAGGCAGACCCAGATTTGTCATTTCAGCAAGGTTGGCGCCTTTGCCGCCCAGCAGGTTTCTCATGCCCGCGTTGCCTTCGCTGAACATATAAACATATTTCTTGCTCATTACTCATTACCTCCTGTAATCGATTTTGGGTAAATTCTGATTCCTGTCTTTGCCGCAATGCAAAGCAGAAACATTCTGTTAAAAATAATTACCGCTTTTGCAACTCTTCTGTGCCGCGAGGAAAATTCTTCCCTATGCTAAGAATACCCCAAATTTCCCCGTTGCACAAGAGTGTATTTTGTATTTTTTCAAAAAATCGGGACATTTTTTGCCCCACTCTTTTTTCATATATCGCATACCGCAAAATAAAAGCTTTCATTTCTCTTTTTCGACATAAAATACCACTTTTGCGGCACAAAAAAAGCAGCCCACTTTCGTAGACTGCTTTTCATTTTATCTTGTTTTATCTCATTACAGCAGGCTGCCAACTGCCAGGAACAGAGGCGCGAATACCAGAGATACAACTGTCATCAGTTTGATCAGGATGTTGATGGAAGGGCCGGAAGTATCCTTGAAGGGGTCACCAACAGTATCACCGATAACGGCTGCTGCGTGTGCATCGGAGCCTTTACCGCCGTGGTTGCCTTCTTCAATGTACTTCTTCGCATTGTCCCATGCACCGCCGGCATTGGACATGAAGATAGCCATCATAACACCTGTTACCAGAGCACCTGCCAGCAGGCCGCCCAGAGCGTCAACGCCCAGCAGCAGACCAACTACCAGAGGAGCTGCAACTGCCATGATACCGGGAACCAGCATTTCCTTCAGTGCTGCTGTTGTGGAAATTTCTACGCATTTCTTGTAGTCGGGCTTGCCTGTACCTTCCATGATGCCGGGGATGGTACGGAACTGTCTTCTTACTTCTTCGATCATTTCAAATGCAGCTTTACCTACGGACTGCATTGTGAATGCGGAGAACAGGAAAGGCAGCATACCGCCGATCAGCAGACCGATGATAACGCGAGGATTCAGCATGTCGATTGTGGACAGGCCAACAGCCTCTGCATAGGATACGAACAGAGCCAGTGCTGTCAGTGCTGCAGAACCGATTGCGAAGCCTTTACCCATAGCTGCTGTTGTGTTGCCAACTGCGTCCAGTTTGTCTGTGATGTTTCTTACGGAATGATCCAGACCTGCCATTTCTGCGATACCACCTGCGTTGTCGGCGATAGGACCATACGCGTCAACGGCTACAGTGATACCTGTTGTTGCCAGCATACCTACTGCGGACAGAGCGATACCATACAGACCGCATACGGTGTATGCAATGTAGATACCTACGCAGATCAGGATGATGGGAATAGCTGTGGATTCCATACCTACAGCCAGACCGGAAATGATTGTGGTTGCAGGGCCTGTTTCGGACTGGTCTGCAATCTTCTTAACGGATTTGTAATCACCGGAGGTGTAGATTTCTGTGATGATACCGATGATCTGACCAACGATCAGACCTGCGATAACTGCGATGGCAGCCTTCATGTTGCCAAAGCAGGATCTGGACAGGATGATGGATACGATAGCAACCAGAATTGCTGCTGTGTAAGAGCCTGTCTTCAGAGCCTTGTGAGGGTTGGAGTTTTCGTCACCCTTAACAAAGAAAGTACCGATGATGGAAGCCAGAATACCTGTTGCAGCCAGTACCAGAGGGTAGATTGCGCCTTCTGCGCTGTAATATACCAGACCCAGTGTGATTGCAGAGATAACGGAACCAACATAGGATTCAAACAGGTCAGCACCCATACCTGCAACGTCACCAACGTTGTCGCCTACGTTATCGGCGATAACTGCGGGGTTACGAGGGTCATCCTCGGGGATACCTGCTTCAACCTTACCTACCAGGTCAGCACCAACGTCGGCAGCCTTTGTGTAGATACCGCCGCCAACACGGCCGAACAGAGCGATGGAGGAAGCACCCAGAGAGAAACCGAACAGGATGTCTGCATTGCCTGTGAATACGTAGATTGCGCCTACGCCCAGAAGACCCAGACCAACTACGCACATACCCATAACTGCACCGCCGCTGAATGCGATAGACAGGGCTTTGTTCATACCGCCTGTTCTAGCTGCGTTTGCAGTTCTTACGTTTGCATTTGTTGCAACTGTCATACCGAAGAAACCTGCCAGTGTGGAGAAGATTGCACCAACAACGAAGCAGATTGCTGTAGGCCAGCTTACGCCGAAGCCAATCAGAATAAACAGTACAGCTGCGAAGATAACCAGAATTTTGTATTCTGCGGACAGGAACGCTCTTGCACCTTCTCTGATGCTTGCAGCGATTTCCTGCATTCTGTCTGTACCTTCGTCCATTTTGTTAACCTTACTTGCCAGGACGAAAGCAAACAGCAGCGCCACGATACCAAGGATCGGCGCCAGATAGATTAAACTTGCCATAATAATCCCCCTGTTTCTTAAAAGATTTAGAATGTGGATAATAATAAATGCGGAATAAGACCTTTTTTCCCGCCGGGGCGGAAAATCAGTTCCCACAGGCGCGTCCTTCGTACTCCTTCGGTCGGTTCTTCCGGAAAAGTCCGAAAAAAACAAATACACCTCCGAAGCCTTCTGCACCAAAAAAGCCCTGTTTTTGATGGCGCAGGGGGTCGGCGTGTATCATGTTTCATGCGTTCCCTGCGGGTCAAGTCATATTCTGTCCCACCACTAAGTATAAACGAAAGGGTTTCTAAAAATCAAGTCGCATCCTCCACACAGTTGTACTAATTTTGTATACATTTTTTGTTATTTTTGAACAATCTGCACAAGCAGCCCCTTCTTCCGCCCTTCCAATCAAAAAACTCTCCCCAAATAACCGGAGAGAGTTCTCTTTTTCTATTGCTTATTGGCACAGAAACTGTGCAACTAAGGGTAAGGTGATAACGGAAAGAATCGTGGAAACGAATGTGTATTCCGACGCTCTCTTCTCGTCATTGCCGTAAAGGTCTGCGAAGGAGGGCAGTGCCGCCGCCGCAGGTGTCCCCATCAGTACCACCAGTACGCTTAATGCCATCCCTTCCATAAAGAAGCCGCAAATCAGCTTGGAAATGATTGGCATGATAATCAGCGTAAAGAAGCTGAAAATATAAACCATTTTATCCTTAAAGATTTCACGCACATTCGCCGCCGCCAGCAGGGAACCAATGTAAATCATGGAAAGGCAGACGGTTGTATTCGCGGAATACTGCAGCACATCGAAAATGGGCTGCGGCAGAGAAATCGAGTTCACGAAGCAGAATACCCCGATAATCGCGGAAAGGCAAATCAGGTTGATGAACGCATCCTTGAGCATCTGCCCTGCGGATTTTTTCAGATCGCTGCCCATTGCAAACAGCACAGAGCAGACGGTAAACAGGAATACGTTGCAGGTAAACATGACAGCTACGCAGAAAATCAGACCTTCCGCGCCGTACATTGCCATGATTAACGGCTGCCCCATAAAGATAACGTTGCTGTAAACGCCGCCGCCGCTGAACAGCCCCAGTTCCTTCGGCTGCATTTTCATCGCCTTGCCGACAATAAAGAACATCAGCGCACCGATACAGCACATCAGATATGTCGCGCCGCAGGTCACCAGAAAGCCCTTGAAAATTTCAGGGGAATAATCCCTCTGCAGCAGAACCACCATGTTGCAGGGTACGGCTACACGCGTCAGCACGATGGAAAGCCCCTTGGCATTCGTCAGTGACAGAAAATTCTTCTTGTGCAGCACCACGCCGATAATCATCAGAATGACCATCGTAATAAGCTGATAAATTACAGGTATCGCCATTGCTCTAAACTTCCTTCCTCTTTCTCTTCAATCTCTCATTACTTTATAGCGACTTCCATTTTATCTTAAAATAAGCGGTTTTGCAATATTTTTTCCATTTTTTCTGTAATATTTTTAATCTTTTATTTCAGATAAGCCATCTGAATTTCAAAAATAAGATATCTCATTCAGCAGAATGAAATCTAAAATGCAGTTTCTTCTCAAAAATCCACTGCGCCGACTTTGCCGCCAAAATCCCGATGACCGCCCCTGCCAGAACATCTGTCGGGAAATGCACCCCCAGATACAGGCGCGAAAACCCAATCAGCACTGCCAGAATATACGCCGCTGTCCCCCATCTGCGGTCAATGGCATAAAGCGCCGTTGCCGCCGCAAAGGATGCCGAGGTATGCCCCGAAGGAAAGGAATAATCCCCCAGTCTGCGTACCAAAATTTCATACCCCAGTAAATCATACGGTCGTGTGCGCGCCACCATCGGCTTCAGCCAGACATTGCAAATCACTGCATTCAACGCCAGAGAAAGCAGCACCAGCAGTCCGCGCTCGCTCCATTTCCTCCCCTTCACGCCAAGCAGCAGAAGCACCACACCAATCCCAATCCAGAGCATCCCCTTGTTCGCCAGAGAGGAAATAAAAATCATGATGCGATCCAGAACAGGATTCCCAAAGGTCTCCCGTATCCAGAGCAAAAGCTGTCCGTCCATCTCCAAAAGCCGTTCCATCTCCAAAACCTCCTTTTCCGCCATCGTATCACACCGTCGCTTCTGCGGTCAACGGGTGCAAAAGAAAAAACCGAAGGCGGAGTCCCTTCGGTCTTTCTGAGTACGCATCATATATTCATTTTATATCTTTTACAGTTTTATCGTTGTTCCGAAACAATCTTATAAATATTCGCCTTGTGGAACGCTGCGCCAACCACAAAGAAAATCACTGCACCTGCTACGCCCTGTACGATGTTTTCGGGAATAGAGGTTGCTGCTACCGCAAAGCTGCTCTTGAGGATGCCGCCGCCGATGAAATAGCCGAATACCATCCATGCAACGCCCACAACAGAAGCCAGCAGGTTGCGTCCTGTGTAGAATTTTTCTCTGCTGCCTGCGCCGGATGCAATCTTACCAATCAGCCAGCCCATCAGACCCTTGATAATCAGAGTAAAGGGTGCCCAGTGGCTGTAGCCGCTCAGGATATCCGCCAGTGCGGAGCCAACGCCGCCGGCAACCATGCCGTATCTTGCCCCGAAGAATACCCCAACCAAAAGAATCATGCTGTCCCCCAGGTGTACATAGCCCTGTGTTGCGGAAACAGGAATCTGGAATACCATCGTGCAGACTGCTACCAGAGCAATCAGCAGACCGTGAATACAAAGTTCTTTCGTTTTCATTTTTACATCTCCCACCTTACTTGTTTTTTCGTTATCGTTAGGATATCATAACATCCGCCTGTCCGCCAGTGGAAGCACAATAAAACAAATAATTGTACCGATGCAATTTATCTCTTTGTACCCATACGCTTACCGTAATTCCGCTTTCAGCCGCTCCAACACCCGATCCAGTGTAAACGAAGCCATCAGCCGCCGATTCTCTCCGTCCAGTAAGCGAAAATGCCCGGAAATCACGTTCTGCTGCACCCGATAGCCCTTTTCTTTCAATATCTCTCTCCACCAGACCCTGCCGCCCATCGTTTTCGGGTACTGCGGCTCTGCCTCCGCAAAGGCAAGTGCCTCGACTAAATCGTCCAAATCGCCGCCGAATTTCTCCTGCAAAATGCCGCTTTCGCGAAAAATCCCCGCAAATGCCGCCGCACCTGTCCATCCCAGAGAGCTGCGCCCCTTCTCAATCTCCACAAGCGTCTTCTTGGAAATCCCAAGCACCGCCGCCATCTTCTCCTGCGTAAATCCGTATTCCTTCCGCACCGCCTTCAATGCGCCGTCCAACGCCGCGGCAAATTCCTTTTTCGTCATGCTCTTTCTTCCTTTCTTATAACGGCGGCAGATACATCAGGTACGGTGCCGTCAGTATCGCCATCCCCAGTGCGATTTTCTTCTTTTTTCCATCCTCCAACGGCAAGTCCTTCCAGACGAACCTTATATGGAAGAAATAAATCAGCACCCCTGCCAGAACCACGCCAACTGTCGCAAAGAAAAACGCCCCCACAGAGGAAATCGGCGCATATATATTGAACGGCAGAGAAATCACACTGCTGATGCCGACCAGAGCCCCTGCCGCCGCAAAATCCGCCACAAAGCCAAAGCCCCATGTTTTCCAGATGCCATCC
>JBNMGO010000008.1:0-12183 GCA_050872285.1 Anaerotignum sp. | reverse complement strand
GCGCCCAGAATTGCGCCGACCACAGGCACCTTAATATGCCCAATCCCCTGCAAAATCCCCGTAGAGGTCTGGCAGAGCGCAAGGAAGATAATCGAAACGCCGCCGACCGTCAGCAGTGTGCCGCCGTCGCTCGCGCTGGGGAACAGCATGTGGATAATCTGCGGCCCAAGCGCACTGATGCCAACCGCCGCAGGCACGGAAATAATCATGGAAATGCGGTAGGTCAGTGCCATTTTTCTGCGTACCTGTTTCCGCTCCTTCAATTTCACCGATGCGGCAATGCTCGGCAGAGCCGCTGTTGCAACTGCCGTAGAAATCGTAACAGGCAAAGTTGTCAGCGTCACATATTTCCCCGAAAGCTGTCCGTACAACGCCCTTGCGTCTGTTTCGGAAAAGCCAATCTGCTGCAAAATTCTTACTACCATCCCCATATCAATCAGGTTGGTGATGCTGAATACCGCCGTCCCGGCAATAATGGGCCATGCCGTCTGCAAAACTCTCCCTATCAGCTCACGCTTCGATTCCTCATAGGGCTGTCTGCACCGCTCCGCGCGCCACAGCAGATAGGGGCGAATGAGGCAGTAGGCAAAAATCACTACGATTAAGCCTGCCAGAGCGCCAATCCCTGTCCCCATCGTGCCGCCGGCGGATGCCAGAGGGATGTTTTTTGTCATGCCCTCGGGAATATTGATGCTCATAAACACCCACGCCAGATACACGCTGAAAAAGGCGTTGAACACCTGCTCCACAATCTGGGAAATCGCAGTCGGCACCATGGTACGCATCCCCTGGAAATATCCGCGGAATACGGACATGATTGCCACAATCACCAATGTCGGGCAAAGCGTCAGCAGGGAATAATAGCTGTCCGCAATGTCAATGATATCTGCCAGTCTGTGCGCGCCCAGACCCATCACAACCGCAAAGAACGTGCCAAAGCAGGTGGAAATCACCAATGCCGCCTGAAAGACCCGATGCGCGTTTCGGTACTGCTTCAGCGCGATTCGCTCGGAAACCAGCTTGGAAATTGCCGCAGGCAGCCCTGCCGAGGATAAAATCAGCAGGAA
This sequence comes from Anaerotignum sp., assembly GCA_050872285.1. Lineage (GTDB taxonomy): Bacteria > Bacillota > Clostridia > Lachnospirales > Anaerotignaceae > Anaerotignum_A. The sequence goes on along the minus strand of JBNMGO010000008.1, from coordinate 11,116 downwards.
GGTATAAATATAATAGCCGCCGCTGTAAATCGCATTCCCCTCGTCCCCAATCATATTGGTTAAGGGCAAACGGTATACAAAGCCCAAAAAACGTACCAGCAGGCTGGCTGCCGCCAGAATTGCCGCCTGTTTTACGAAGCTGCCGCCCTTTTTCTTCGCTTTTGCCGCCATGGTGCACCTCTTTCCGAAAAAATCCTAAGTCAAAACCGCTGCTTAGCTGTTTGCGCGGTTTTTCGCCTTTCTGCGCTGGGTATTATCCAGAATCTTTTTCCGCATACGCAGATTCTGGGGGGTTACCTCCATCAGTTCATCATCACTGATAAATTCCATGCACTGCTCCAGAGACATCGTGATATGCGGTGTCAGCTTCAGCGCATCATCAGAGCCGCTCGCACGGGTATTTGTCAGCTGTTTTTTCTTACATACGTTAATATCCATATCATCCGCACGGGCATTTCTGCCGACAACCATGCCCTCGTAAACCTTTGTGCCTGCGCCGATGAACAAATCCCCACGTTCCTGTGCGTTATACAGACCGTAGGTGATTGCTTCGCCGCTTTCAAAGGCAACCAGAGAGCCCTGGGAACGGGTCACAATATCGCCCTTATAGGGTTCATAGCCATCGAACAGGGAGTTCATGATGCCGTTGCCCTTGGTATCTGTCATAAATTCGCTGCGGTAGCCAATCAGACCTCTTGCGGGAATGGAAAATTCCAGTCTGGTATAGCCGCCCTTTGCAGGGTACATATTTGTCATTTCGCCCTTTCTGCTGCCCAGCTTTTCGATGACATTGCCGACAAATTCCTCGGGAACGTCAATCGTAACCGCTTCCATAGGCTCACATTTTTTGCCGTCAATTTCGCGGAACAGCACCTCGGGCTTGGAAACCTGAAATTCGTAGCCTTCTCTGCGCAGTGTTTCAATCAGAATGGAAAGATGCAGCTCCCCTCTGCCGGAAACCTTCACGCTGTCCAGATTATCCGTATCCTCTACGCGCAGGCTGACGTCCGTATTCAGTTCCTTGAACAGTCTGTCACGAATCTGTCTGGAGGTTACGTATTTCCCCTCCTGCCCTGCGAAGGGGCTGTCGTTTACGGAGAAATTCATTGCCAGAGTAGGTTCGGAAATCTTCACGAAGGGCAGGGGTTCAGGCTTTTCGGGGGAACAGATGGTATCCCCGATCATGATATTTTCAATGCCGCTGAGCGCAACAATATTCCCTACGCTCGCTTCCTTTACCTCTACTCTCTGCAAACCCTGAAATTCGTACAGCTTTGTGATACGAACCTTTTTCTGTGTTTCCGCATTGTGCATATTCAGAACGACAACCTCGTCATTGACACGCAGTACGCCGTTTTCAATCTTACCGATACCGATACGGCCCAGATATTCGCTGTAGTCAATCGTGGAAATCAGAGCCTGTGCAGGCGCGTTCACATCCCCCTTGGGCGCAGGAATGTGGTTGATGATTGCTTCAAACAAAGGCTTCATATCCCCTTCTCTTGCGTTGGGGTCCTCGGACGCATAGCCGCCTCTTGCGGATGCGAATACAAAGGGAGAATCCAGCTGATCCTCATTTGCATCCAGTTCCATGAACAGCTCCAGAACCTCGTCCACAACCTCATCGGGGCGCGCTTCGGGTCTGTCCACCTTACTCACGCAGACAACAACGGGGTGATTCAGTTCCAGTGCCTTACGCAGAACGAATTTTGTCTGGGGCATGGGGCCTTCAAACGCATCCACCACCAGCACAACGCCGTCTACCATCTTCAGCACACGCTCTACCTCGCCGCCGAAATCGGCATGCCCGGGGGTATCAATGATGTTGATTTTGGTATCGCCATAGTTTACGGCTGTGTTTTTGGAAAGAATGGTAATCCCTCTTTCTCTTTCAATATCGCCGCTGTCCATGACTCTTTCCTGTACCTCCTGATTGGAACGGAAGATACCGCTCTGTCTGAGCAGCTGATCCACCAGAGTGGTTTTGCCGTGGTCAACGTGGGCAATAATTGCTACGTTTCTGATATTTTCAATATTCTGACTCATTTAGAATTACTCCAATCGTTTCAAGTTTTTCTTTTTACATATCTTCTGTGTGACACTTAATTGTATCACACCATTTTACGGGATGCAACGATTCCAAAGAAAAAAACGCCCTTCTCCGCCGATATTTTCCAAAAAAATACACTTTTTCGGCGCGCTTGCGGCATAAAGAAAGACCCTCCGAAAAACGGAGAGCCTCTTTGTTGCATAACCAAGCTCAAATATATGTCTGAATGCTTTCGCACTTAGGTCAAATAAATAAAATCGATTAAGCACGTGTTACGTTTGCAGCCTGAGGGCCTTTTGCACCCTGTACTACTTCAAATTCAACTTCCTGGCCTTCTTCGAGTGTTTTGTAGCCTTCAGCCTGAATTGCGGAGAAATGTACGAATACATCGTCTTCACCAGGTACGGAGATGAAACCAAAACCTTTTTCTGCGTTAAACCATTTTACTGTACCTTTTTTCATTCTTTAAAATCCTCCTACTTGAGATAGATAAAAATTTGTTACAGTCTGATATTAACATAAATTTCCGCCAGTGTCAATCTGATTTCCGGTGAATCACTCGGGATTCGCTCGACAAAGCGTTACATTTTTCCGTAATTTTCGTCCTCCTGCAAATCCCCGTTCTGGATAGCCATCCGCGCCAGCTCGTCGCACCTTTCGTTCCCGGGGTTATCCGCGTGCCCCTTCACCCAGAGGAAGGTCACCCGATGCTTTTCGAGCAGCAGAAGCAGCCGTTCCCAGAGGTCAACATTTGATGCCTTTTCCTTTTTATTCCGCATCCAGCCGTTCTGTTTCCATTTCACAACCCAGCCCTTTTCTATCGCATCCACCACATATTTCGAGTCGCTGTAAAGGTTCACTTCGCAGGGCTCCTTCAACGCCTCCAATCCTCTGATGACTGCAAGCACCTCCATGCGGTTATTCGTTGTCAGACGATAGCCTGCGGAAAGCTCCTTTTTCGCACTGCCGTACAGCAGCACAACGCCATAGCCGCCGGGGCCGGGGTTGCCCGAACATGCGCCGTCCGTATAAATCGTCACTGTTTTCATTCGGTTTCCTCCTTTAAAAATGCCGCGCCAATCAGCAAATCCTCTTTCGTGGTGATTTTGATGTTGCGGTAGCTGCCCATGATAACGCGCACGGGAAAGCCGCTGTGCTCCGCAACAGAGGCATCATCCGTCCCCAGAAAGCCATCCGCCTTCGCCGCTTCGTATGCCGCAAGGATTTCTGTTCGGCGGAAGGTCTGCGGTGTCTGTATCTGCCAGAGGGTGCTTCTGTCGGGCGTAGCAACCGCAAAACCCTCCGCGTTGCAGACCTTAATCGTATCCTTCGCAGGCACCCCTGCCACACAGCCGCCTGTTTCCTCCGCCGCCGCGATGGAGCGTTCCAGAATTTCCGCCGTCACAAACGGACGCACGCCGTCATGAATCAGCACAATTTCCGTATCCTGCGGCACCTGCTGCAAGCCAAGGAACACGGAATCCTGCCGTTCCCTGCCGCCCTCCGTCACAGAAATGATTTTCTTCCAGCCATATTCCTGCGCCATCTGCCGCACATCCTGCAGGGAATCCTTCCCTGTCACCAGAATGATATCCCGAATACACGCCGCCTGTTCAAATTTTTCAACCGTATGCGCCAGAATTTCCTTTCCGCAAAGGGGCAGAAACTGCTTGCTGATTTCCGTTCCCATGCGTCTGCCCTTTCCTGCCGCCACAATCACAGCCGTACTGATGCTCATGCTTTTTCCTCCTGCTCCAACAAAAATGCGAAATCAGCCTGTTTGATTTCGCATTTTTTCTCTCTTTTTTATGCTGCGGCAATCATTTTTGTAAAAATCATGCGTCCTGCCGCTGTCTGCAATACGCTCGTCACAATGACTGTAATCGTCTCGCCGATGTGCTTACTGCCGCCGTCTACAACAATCATCGTGCCGTCATTCAGATACGCAACGCCCTGCCCTGCTTCCTTGCCGGCTTTGATGATGGTAACCACCATTTCTTCCCCGGGCAGAACCACAGGCTTCACCGCGTTGGAAAGCTCATTGATATTCAGCACGCGCACGCCCTGAAATTCCGCAACCTTATTCAGATTGAAGTCATTCGTCACCACAAAGGCATCCATGCTGTCCGCCATTTTCAGCAGCATAGAATCCACCTCCATCTGCTGACCGGGATGGAAGCTCTGAATTTCCACGGGAACTGCCAGCTGCTTCTGAATTTCGTTCAGAATATCCAGACCTCTGCGCCCTCTCTGCCGTTTCAGGCTGTCCGCGGAATCCGCAATATGGCGCAGCTCCTCCAGAACAAAATCGGGGATGATAATCTTCCCTTCAATAAACCCCGTTTGCAGTAAATCCAGAATACGCCCGTCAATAATCACGCTCGTATCCAGAATTTTGGGTCTGCCGAAAATGGAATCCTCCGCCGTGCTGGGGGGTGTTGTCATCAGCACCTCCTTCAGCGTCCGCACGTTCACATCGTCCTTCTTTCTTCTGGCAACGCGAATCCCCAGAATCCCGAACAGGATGTTTAACAGCACCACGATAAACGTACCCAGTGCGCCAAAGCCGCTGAACGCCATGCCGATGAGGTTTGCCAGAACCAGACCGACAATGCAGCCGATGACAGAAAGCGAAAGCTCCTTCAGGTTCATTTTAGAAAGGCGCTCCTCTGTCTGGTTCAACCGTTTCAAGAGCAGTCCTGCCAGTGGCGTAGCAAGCAGAAAATAAAATATAAGTCCGACAATTACCGCTATTACCGTAGGTACATAAACCGGCAATTTATGTTGAAATTTGAATAAGTCCATAAAAAGCACTACATGCATTAAAGCATAGGTCGCCGCTGTTGCAATCAGGCTCATGATTAACTCTAATACTCGTTTCATTTTTTTCACCTCCTTTTCTTTTTTCGGAAAGCAAGCGGATACTTCCCCTTACTTTACCATATCAAAATTCTAACTTATTTTTACTTGTTTGGCAAGGAGTTCTTTCCCATCTTCCCTGTTAATTTCCCGTACAGAAAATCCTGTCATTTTTTCTGCGAGGAAATGCCCGCGCTGCGCCGTTTTCATCCGAAAACAATATTTCGTGGTTTTTTAAACCACATATTGCGTTTCGGATATTGAAATTTCCGCGCCGATTTGTTATAGTATAGCAAGACCACAGCGGAACAGAGCTTCCGCAGAATCGTTGAATGTCTGAAAGTAAGGAGAGAATAGAATGGCAGAGTATCAAATTTTCAGTGATGGTGCCTGTGATATCGGCTTTGCAAAGGCAAAGGAATTAGGAATCGAGCTGATTCCCTTTTATGTTTCGATTGACCATGAAACGTATCATAAAGAAATCGCGGAAATCTCTTTGGAGGAATATTTCCGTTATATGACAGAGGAAAAGGGCTACCCCAAAACCTCCCTGCCCTCCATACAGGATTATATGGATGCCTTCCGCCCTGCGCTGGAAGCCGGCAAGGATATCCTCTGCATCACCATGACGCGCACGCTGACCGCTTCTCTGGAATCTGCGGCAACGGCAAAATCCATGCTGGAGGAGGAATTCCCCCATGCGAAGATTCATGTCATCAATTCGTGGGTGGCAACGGGCGCACAGGCGCTTTTGCTGATGGAGCTGGCGCGGATGCAGAAGGACGGCAAATCTCTGGACGAGGCTGTTACATACGCCAAAAAGGCAAGAGAGGATGCCCGGATTCATTTTATGGTCGGGGATATCAGCTATCTTGAGGTCGGCGGACGCATCGGCAAGGTGGCAACCATTTCCGCCGGACTGCTGAAAATCAAGCCCATCATCATTTTAAAGGGCGGCGAAATCAGCGCAGGCGGCATCTGCCGTGCCAGAAAAAAAGGACTTTCGCAGATTGCAGCCATCACCGCAAAGCATTTTAAGGAAACGGGCGAAAATCCCGCGCACTATATCGCCATGCCCGGCACAAACACCATCTGGGACGATATGGACAGCTTTTACGCCCTGTTGCAGGAAACAGTCCCCGGCATGGAATTCCTGCCCCCCTTCCAGATTGGCGCAACCATTTCCACCCACACCGGACCGGGTACGACAGGCTTCTGCTTCGTAAAGAAATACGAATACTACAACCTATAAGCAAAAAAATTGACATCCCATCATAAGGTGCATCCAAATAAGAAAACACGAAAAGAGCGAAATCCTTAAATACAAGGGTTTCGCTCTTTTTATATATTAGTGGACTGTTTTCTTATTTGGAATGTCACTCGTAATTCCGCTTAAGCCACTCCTCTTTTATTTCAATTTTTTTATCTGTACTGATGCAGAACATGGTCTACGATACCAACGATTTCGCCGTTTTCTTTATAAACACGGGGAACACGTTTTGTCAATACGCAAGGCAGTTCATAGTTGATTGTGCCAAGGATTGCAGCCATATCGTCGAATGTGAAGTGTTTGTCGCCGTCTGTACCAACAACGATAACTTCATCACCCATTTTTGCTTCGGGGATATCTGTAACGTCGATCATCAGCTGGTCCATGCAGACACGACCAACAACGGGTGCATATTTGCCATGAACAATCATTTTTGCCTTGTTGGACAATGCTCTGTTGTAACCATCAGCATAGCCAATAGGAATTGTTGCGATTCTTCTGTCTGTTTCAGCTGTGTAGGTTCTGCCGTAGGAAAGCTGAGAACCTGCGGGAACATGCTTAACCAGACCGATTGTGGATTTTACTGTCATCAAAGGCTTCAGGTCGATCATGCCTTCACATTCGCTGGAGGGCAACATACCGTATGTAATGATACCGGAACGGCACATATCGATATGTCTTTCGGGGTAAGCGATTGTGGTTGCGCTGTTTGCACAGTGACGGATACCAACATTTACGCCTGCATCCTGCAGAGCTGTTACCATTTTATCGAAACGAGCGAACTGCATCTTTGTGAAGTCGGGGTTGTCGCCTGTGTAGGAGTCAGCAACTGCATGGTGTGTAAAGATACCTGTAATCTTTACGTTGGGCATTTTGCTTACTTCAATGATATCCTTCAGAGACTGATCGAAGTCTGCATCATCTGTCTGAAAACCAACACGAGTCATACCTGTATCCAGTTTGATGTGACCTTCTACAACAACGTTTGCTGCTGCAGCTGCTTCCTGCAGGCTTCTTGCATGTTCAATACCAACGATTGCGTTTGTGATGCTCTGCTGGCAAAGAATTTCTACGCAGCTTGCGGGTGTGTAGCCCAGAACCAGGATGGGTTTTGTGATGCCTTCGTTTCTCAGGCTCATACCTTCTTCGATGTTGGAAACGCCGAACCAGTCGAAGCCGCCTGCCTGCAGCTTACGGCCGACAAAACCGTCGCCATGACCGTATGCGTCTGCCTTTACGATACCCATAACCTTATGTTCGGGTTCCATTTTGGATTTGATACTCTTGATGTTGTAATCCAGTGCATCCAAGTCAATTTCTGCCCATGTTCTTTTGATAAAATCCATAATTTTCCGCTTCCTTTCCAAGAAAAATGGTGATATTTCTCAGTATCTTTTTCATTGCCATCGGGAATGTACTGCGATTTTCCCCGATTCCTTGGCAATTATTTAACACTTGTACTAAATATAGCACAATGTTTTTCGTTTGGCAATATCTGCTGAAAAATATTTCATCAATATCTTGAAAAAATACAATATACACAAACCTTGTCATGCAAGGTACAAATGCGTGAACAAATCATACGCATCCTTGATTGCCGTACCGCCGTCGCCGATTTCGTTTGCATCCCCCACAACGGCGTAGCTCATCCGCTCATCCATGAGCCACATGGTCAGCTCCGTATCCACAACGGATTCTGCGCCGCCTGCCCAAATCACCGTATCCGCGGAAACGAACATCGTCATTGCGCCGATTTTCACATACAGCTTGCCGCCATCCATCAGCGTTGCGGTGGTAGTTGTCAAAAAGCTGACATTCTTTTTCTTCAATTCATTTAACAGCGGACGCGCCATTGCGCCCATGTCCATGCCCATTTTTTCCTTCGGCTCGATAATCTTAATTCTGGATTCCTCTTCGCCTTCTGGCAAGCGTTCCGCCAGAAATGCCGCCGTTTCCAGACCGACTGCGCCGCCGCCCAGAATTGCCACATTTCCTGCAAGAATTGCCGCAATTTTTTCTTCCGGCATCTGCAAAATTTCCTGTGCCGTGAAATATTTTTCATCAGACAAGCCCTCAATCGGCTGCTTTTCAGGCTGACTGCCGGTTGCCACAACCGTAAAATATGGATTTCTTTCCTTTATAAAATCAAGCGTTGCTTCTGTCTCTGTTCGGATGGTAACGCCCAGCTCCTCCAGCGTTGCTTTCATGTAGGCGATATAATCCAGAAGTCCTTCCTTTTTCGGGGGCAATGCCGCCAGTCTCAGCTGACCGCCCAGTTCCTTTTCTTTGCACAGAAGCGTTGTGATAAAACCACGCTCTGCGGATTTCTTCGCCGCTTCCATCCCTGCAGGACCGCCTCCGATGACGATACATTCCTTTCGGGTTGCGATTTTTCTTCTCTGCGCTTCAAAGGCTTCGTTCCCTGCTTCGGGGTTGAAGGCACAGAAAAGCTCCTCGCCCTTCAGCACCGCCGCAATGCACTTATTGCAGCCCTGACAGGGCAGATAGGGCTTGCCTGCCTGCAAACGATTGACAAAATCCGCATCCGCCAGAAATGCTCTTGCCGTTCCGCAGAAATCGCAGAAGCCCTGCACCAGAATCCGTTCCGCCGTTTCCGCATCATGAATCCGATTGCACGCAATGACAGGCACAGAAAGATATTTCTTCAGAACGCCTGCAAACGGCGCGTATGCTCCCTTGGAAACATGATAGGAAATCTGCTCCACAGGGGATTCGTGCCAGCCGCCTGTTACGGTCACGCCGTCAATCGTGCCTGCGTCCTCCGCTTTTTTGCAAAAACGCAGCGTATCCGTCAGTTCATAGCCGCCCTCTACCATCTGCGCCGCGGAAACCTTCACCAGAATGGGCATATCCCCCACAGCCGCGCGCACTGCCGCCAGCACCTCCAAAGGATAGGTCATGCCGTTTTCTGTCTGATAGCCGTATGTGTCCGTTCTCCGATTCGTCAGAGGGGAGAAAAATTCGGAAAGCAAATACCCTGCCGATGCGCTCACCTCTACGATATCCGCGCCGATTTCCTTACAAAGTGCCGCCGCATTGGCAAATGCCGCCTTTGTTTTCTCCAAATCCTCCGCCGTCATTTCCTGCGGTTCTGCCTTAAAAATGGGCGAAGCCACCGCAGAAGGCGCAAGCAAAGGCTTTTCGCCGTGGTTCTTCGCGCTTTCGTTCCGTCCGCAATGGAACAACTGCACAATCAGCCTGCAATCGTGTGCATGGACGCGTTCCGCCAGTGTCCGCAGGCTTTCCTTCTCTACCGTTTCCGCATCATACATCCCCTTGAGCGCCCCTGCTTCATTCACCGCAAGCAGAACCGTCACAGCCGCAGCGCCGCCCTTTGCCCTCTCCTCATAAAAGGCATAGTCGCGCTCTGTCAGGGCATTGCCCGTCGCGAAGCCTGTGTGCATGGCAAGCAGTATCCAACGATTTTTCAATTCCAACTCTCTTAACCTGAATGGTGTAAAAACCATGTGTATCCCTCCGTTTCTGCTGTTAGCATATCATATCTGCCTGCCTTTTTCCAGAGAAACCCCAAGCCGAAATTTTCTTTTGAAAAGTCCTGTTCTTTTTGTTGTAGCGTGTTCCTTTATCTGATAAAATAGAAAAGATGGGCAGGTGATAGGATGAAATACATAAAGCTGGTTGCCTCTGATTTGGACGGCACCCTTCTCGATAAAAATAAGGAAATTACCCCGCGCTTATATCATGCGTTGGAACAGCTGCACGAACAGGGCATTTATTTTGTGCCTGCCACAGGCAGACCGTTCAGCACGGTGCCGCAGGCAATCAAGGCACTGCCCTTTCTGCGCTATGTCATCACCAGCAACGGCGCGGCGATTTATGATGCGGCGGAAAAGAAAAACATCATCGAAAATAATCTTTCGCCCGAAGCGGTCGATGCAGTGATTCCCATTGCAAAGCGTCTGCCTGTCATTACGGAATATTTTATCCATGGCAAGGCGTATATTGCGAAAAGCGTTTATGAAAATCTTTCCCCCTACAACCTGACGGAAAGCCATGTGCGCTATATTCTGAACAGCCGCACGCCCGTGGAGCATTTCTGGGAGGAAATGCAGAAAAACCATGCCGTTCTGGAAAATATCAATCTTATTTTTCGGGATATGGATTTGCGGAAGCAGGTCTGGGCGGAAATCAAGGCGCTTGGTCTTTGCTCCGTCACGGCATCCACGCCCGAAAATATCGAAATCACCTCTCCCCTTGCCACCAAGGCGAAGGCATTGGAAACGCTCTGCGCCCTGCTCGGCATTGAAGCCAAATATGTGCTTGCCATGGGGGACAGTGATAACGATTTGCCGATGTTAGAATTCGCAGGCATCGGTGTTGCCATGGCAAACGGTGAGGCACACATCAAAGCGGCGGCGGATATCATTGCGGAGGACTGCAATCATTTCGGCGCGGCAAAAATTTTGGAACAATTACTGAAAGAGAGAACATAAGGAGAAACATACATGAGCATTTTAAATGTAGTAAAGCTCAGCCACGGCTTTGGCGACAGAGCCATCTTCACGGACGTATCCTTTCGCCTTCTGAAGGGGGAACACGTCGGTTTTGTGGGGGCAAACGGCGAGGGCAAATCCACATTTATGAATATTATCACAGGAAAGCTGATGCCCGATGAGGGCAAAATCGAATGGAGCAAAAATGTCCGTGTCGGCTACTTAGACCAGCATACCGTTCTGGAGCAGGGGCAGACGATTCGGGACGTTTTACAGTCTGCCTTCGGCTATCTTTTTGATTTGGAAGCACAGATGAATGCTTACTATGCCGAAATGGCAGAAGCCGATGCGGAGCGTATGGAATTTCTGATGGAAGAAACAGGCAGCATACAGGAAACGCTGGAACATCATGATTTCTACATCATTGATTCCAAGGTGGATGAAATCGGGCGCGCCCTCGGT
>JBNMGO010000154.1:0-4162 GCA_050872285.1 Anaerotignum sp. | reverse complement strand
GGGTTGCCAGACCGCCGCCGATGGAGAACAGCCCAATCTTGAAAAATTCAAAAATCAGAATCAGAAGGCTCATCATTTCTCCTTCGCCTCCCTTCCGCAGGAAACGGCAATGCCAAGAATTGCCGCTGCCAGAACAATCCAGACGGGGGAAATATCCACCCAGACGGATACAAAGAAGGAAACCGCCGCAATCACCACACAAAGCTTATCCACGATGGATTTTTTCCGCAGCCCCATGACTGCATTGAGAATCAGCACGCTGACCACAACACGAATCCCTGCAAAGGCATGCTGCACCACCGCCAGCTCCGCAAAATTTTTCAGCACTGCCGCAATGAACATAACAATGCAAAGGGACGGGAACACACTCCCGACCGTTGCCGCAATCGCGCCCGGTATCCCCTTCTGCTTATAGCCGATAAAGGTTGCCGTATTGATAAAAATAACACCGGGGGTACATTGCCCGATTGCAAAATAATCCAGCATTTCATCCTCCGTTGCCCATTGGTGCTTTTCTACAACCTCCTTTTGCAGCATCGGCAGCATGGCATAGCCGCCGCCGAAGGTGAAGCCGCCAATGCGCGCAAAAGAAGAAAATAATTCCCATAATTCTTTCATTGCTATCCTCTTTTCTACCCTTATGTTTCCTGCATTTTAGACATTCGGTCTGTTGTTGCAAGGGTATCCATAATTTCATTCAAATCGCCATCCATAATGGCATCAATCTTATGCAGCGTCAGCCCAATGCGGTGGTCTGTCACCCTGCCCTGTGGGAAGTTATAGGTGCGAATCCGCTCGCTTCTGTCCCCCGTGCCGACCTGTGAACGTCTGTCGGCGGAAATGGCAGCATCATGCGCGCGCCGTTCCCGTTCATACACACGGGCATAGAGCACCTTCAACGCCTGCTCCTTATTTTTCAGCTGTGATTTTTCATTCTGACAGGAAACGACAATCCCCGTCGGGATATGCGTCATCCGCACCGCGGAATCCGTTGTATTGACACACTGACCGCCGTTGCCCGATGCGCGGAACACATCCACGCGCACATCGTTCATATCAATATGCACATCAACCTCCTCCGCTTCGGGCAGCACCGCCACCGTCACCGTTGAGGTATGCACACGTCCGCCGCTTTCCGTCACAGGCACACGCTGCACGCGATGCACACCGCTTTCGTATTTCAGACGGGAATACGCCCCCTCGCCTTTAATCATAAAGGAAATTTCCTTGAAGCCGCCAAGGTCGCTCTCGCTCGTATTCATGATCTCTATCTTCCATTTTCTCCGCTCCGCATAGCGCGCATACATGCGGAATAAATCCCCAGCGAATAATGCCGCTTCATCGCCGCCTGCACCGCCGCGGATTTCCATAATCACGTTCTTTTCGTCATTGGGGTCTTTGGGAATCAGCAAAAGGGTCAGCTCCTGTTTGAGCGTTTCCGCCTTTTCCTTATTCTCTGCAAGCTCTTCCTCCACCAGCTCCCGAAAATCATCCTCCAGCTTTTCAGTCAGCATGGCGAGGTTTTCCTCAATGCCTTCCTTCGCCTGTTTATATTCCCGATATTTCTCCACAATGGGGGTCATATCGCTATATTCCTTCATTCGCTTGCGCCATTCCGTCTGATTGGCAATAACGTCGGGGTCATTGATCTGCTCCGCCAAGTCCTCATATTTCGTTTCGATTTCCGCCAAACGGTCTAACATTTTTATGCCCCCTCCTTCTTTCCTGTATATTTTCCAAAAGCAACCCTGTCCAAGCCTGCCAAATCCTGTCGGATGCCGATTTCCGCATAGCCTGCCTCCGCCAGAAGGGAACGCAGCGCCTCCTCCTGGTCGTAGCCGATTTCAAAGAACAGCCAGCCGCCCTGTTTCAGCCAGTCTCGGCTTTCTGCCACAATCGCGCGGTAAAAATCCAGACCGTCCGCGCCGCCGTCCAGTGCATTTCTGGGTTCAAAATCCCTCACTTCCGTCATCAGTCCTGCGATATCCTCCTTCGGAATATAGGGCGGATTGGAAACAATCGCATCCAGTTTTCCCTTCCATTCCGCAGGCACATTGGAAAATAAATCACTTTCGTAAAACGAAATTTCCGCATGGTTTGCTGCTGCGTTTTTCGTTGCATAGCCTAACGCTTTCGGGCTGATATCCACCGCCAGAACGCTTTCAAATTTCCCGTAATGGGACAGACTGACAGGGATACAGCCGCTTCCCGTCCCGATATCCAGAATCGTCCGCAGGGATTCCTGCTTTTCCAGAATGGTTTCCACCAGAATCTCCGTATCTCCTCTGGGAATCAGCACACCCTCGCCCACAGAAAACGGCAGTCCCATAAATTCCCATGTACCGAGGATATACTGCGTCGGGCGGCCGCTCTCCCGTTCTGCAAGAAAACTCTCATACTGCGCCGCCGCTTCTGCGGAAAGCGTTTCTTCTCCACGCAAAAATAAAGCCGTTCGGTTCAGACCGGCGGCTTTTTCGAGCAGCAGCTCCGCATCAAAGGCATCCTTTCCTGCCGCCTGCAAACGCTGCTTTCCCTTGCGCAATGCCTCTGCAATGGTTTTATTCCTCAGGCTCATCTTCCAGAACCCCTTTCATTGCCGCAATGGCACATTCAATCTGGCTTGCATCCGGCTCTGCCGTTGTCAGCTTCTGCAAACAAAGCCCCGGCGCACTGACGATTTTCACAAAACTGCTTTCGGAATTCCCTGCCCAGCGGATAACCTCATAGGAAATCCCTGCAATAAATGGCACAAGGCAGATTCTTGTAATCAGCCGCAACCAGAGTACATCCGTCCGAACAAAGAAAAATACGACCATGGAAATCAGCATCACAAACAGCAGAAAGCTTGTGCCGCAGCGCTTATGCAGCCTTGTGCAGGGACGCACGTTTTCTACTGTCAGCTCCTTGCCGCTTTCAAAGCAGGCAATCGTCTTATGCTCCGCACCATGGTATTGAAATACACGCTTAATCTCCTTCATACGAGAAATCAGCCAGAGATAGCCAAGGAAAATCCCGATGCGAATCAAACCTTCGATAATTCCCAATGCCCATGTCGGCACAAGGGTTTTGAATAAATTCCCGATGGCAACAGGCAGCACAAAAAACAGCCCCATGCCCAGAATCAGGGAAATAAATACGCTGAAATAAATCAGAATATCGTTGATTTTATCCCCCAGCTTATCCTTCAGCCATTGCTCAAAGGGGGAAAGTTCTTCCTCCTCCCATCCTTCGCCTGCAATTTCCGCAGAACGCATCAGGATTTTTGTACCGGTAACAAGGGAATCCACAAACGCCGCCATGCCGCGGAAAATAGGGTATTTGAACAGTCCCTTTTTCCCTAAGCCGCCGACGGGCTTCTTTTCCACAACGATTTCCCCTTCGGGATTTCTCACTGCCATTGCATATATCTTTTTTCCGCGCATCATGACGCCTTCGATGACCGCCTGACCGCCGATATTTGTAGGTCTTTTTCTATCTGACACAGAATCATCTCCTTTAATAAATAATTATTATAGCATAAGGGAGTAAATTAAGCAAAACGGTTTTTGTTATAGTCTGCTGTGTAGTCGAAATTTGTATCATAGGAGGTAATAGGATGAAGAAATTGCAGGAATTTTTGAAAAGTAAGCTAAACGCAGATGATTATTTCACTGCAGAAGAAATGCTGAATAATCTGATTGCCGAGACAGAGGAAAAAGGCTTTGCCGCAGGTGCAAAATACACCGCAGGTCTTGGGAAAGAATTGTTTACAGAATAGAAACCACCAGCTTAGCCGGTGGTTTGCTCTGCCCCTATAAGGGGCTTTTACTAGCCACGCCTGCAGGCGCGTGAAAATCCGCCAAGCGCACTACTATCACTGACTAGCCGCCCTTTGGCGGCTTATTTTATTTGCCTTTTCTTACAGGCTCTCCCGTAAACGGGTCTATGTATTCGCTCAAACTGATTTGGTCTGCCTGCCAATCTTCTTTTAACTGATTATTTATATATTCTCTTATCTTCTTTATATTCTTTCCTACTGTATCGACATAATAATCTCTACACCAGAAATGTCGATTCCCGTATTTATATTTTAAATTGGCATGCCTGTCAAATATCATCAGAGAACTTTTTCCTTTCAAATATCCAACTATCTCTGATACGCTGTATTTAGACGGTATACGGC
>JBNMGO010000343.1:0-2036 GCA_050872285.1 Anaerotignum sp. | reverse complement strand
GTAGTCGATTTTACACAGGCACACGCAGGCAGCCTTTGCACAATGCTGCTGGCAGACTTCGGCGCGGAAGTCATCAAAATTGAAAGACCCGGTGTGGGTGACCTTGCAAGATACTGGTCTCCCTTTAAAAACGGTTCCAGCGGATACTATGCGTATCTGAACAGAGGGAAAAAGAGCATCGGCATCAACGGCGGCACAGAGGAAGGCAGAAAAATACTGCTGGATTTAATCAAGGATGCGGATGTTGTGACAGAAAACTTCAAATACGGCAGCATGGAACGTATGGGTCTGAGCTATGAAAAAATCAAAGAGGTCAACCCTGAAATCATCTATGCGTCTCTGAACGGCTACGGGCAGACAGGCCCCATGAAGCAGACCATCGGTCTGGATTTGCAGCTGCAGGCAGGCAGCGGTCTGATGGATCGTACCGGTTTCCCTGACGGCGCACCCACAAAGGCAGGCCCGGCAATGGGCGACCAGCTGAGCGGTACTTACATGGCAACCGCAATTATGCTTGCGCTGATTGCAAAGAAGAAAACAGGGAAAGGGCAGAAAATTGATATTGCCATTCTGGACTGCCTGTTCTCCATTCTGGAAGCAGCACCCATTACATACTGCATGACAGGCAGCGTACCCGAAAGAGTCGGCAACGCATATCCTTCCATTTCTCCCTATGATACCTTCAAGGCGAAGGACGGCTATGTTGCCATCGGTATTTCCACAGACAACCAGTGGAAGAAATTCTGCGATGCACTGGGCATGGATGATTTGAAGGCAGACGAAAGATATATGACAAACGAATCCCGTGGGGATCATTACGAATGTGGGCTGAAGCAGGCAATCGAAAAGGTAACCGGCACAATGTCCAAATTTGAAATCGAAGAAAAGCTGAGAAATGTCCGTCTGGCATGCGGCGCGGTTTATACCGTATCCGAAGCAATGGAAACAGAGCAGATGAAAGTAAGAAATATGCTGACAAAGGTTTATGACGAAGGCATCGGCGAGGAAATCCGGATTCCCGGCACCGTCATCAAAATGAGCGAAACACCCGGCGGCTTCACAGAGGGCGCACCCAACCTTGGCAAGCACACCCGTTATTATCTGGAAAAGCTGGGCTACACAGAGGATGAAATCAACGCTCTGGCAGAAAAGAAAATCATCGAGATGGCATAAGGAAAGGAGATTTGACATGAAAGTTTTAGAAGGCGTTACAGTAATCGACTTTACGCAGGCATACAGCGGCCCTTTCTGCACCATGCAGCTGGCAGATTTCGGTGCCAGAGTCATCAAAATTGAAAGACGGGGCATCGGCGACCAGTCCAGAGAATGGACACCCATCAACGAAAAGGGCGAAAGCGGCTATTATGCGGCAATCAACAGAGGGAAAGAAAGCGTTTCTCTGGATATCAACACACCCGAGGGTGCGGAAATCATCAAAAAGATGGTGAAGGATGCAGATATCGTAGTGGAAAACTTCAAGGTTGGCACACTGGACAAAATGGGTCTGGGCTACGAAGAACTGAAAAAGGTGAATCCCGAAATTATCTATGCTTCTATCTCCGGCTACGGGCAGAACGGCCCCTGGAGCAGCCTTGCAGCATATGATAATGTTATTCAGGCAATGTGCGGCATGATGGAAATGACAGGCTTTGCGGATGATGTACCCACAAAGGTTGGCCCTGCGATTGGGGATAACTTCACAGGTCTGACTATGGCGCTGGCAATCACCATGGCATATTATAATAAATTGCAGACAGGCAAGGGTCAGCATCTGGATGTCGCCATGATGGACTGCCTGTTCGGCATCATGGAAAGCCCCATCATGTATAAGGAGTTGCTGAACGAGGAAATCACACGCTGCGGCAACACAGACCCTACCCTGTTCCCTTATGATGTTTACCCCTGCAAGGACGGCTATTTCTCCTTTGGCGTAGCGGCAGGCTCTTCCGCCGAATGGGAAAGATTCTGCAATGCCATCGGCATGCCCGAACTGCTGCAGGAAGAAAAATACAGCACAAACGAAGGACGTGTTGCTC
>JBNMGO010000359.1:0-1951 GCA_050872285.1 Anaerotignum sp. | reverse complement strand
GTATCTACAGAACAAAACTTAGCAGTTTTGAGGAAGCACGCAGTATCATTGATGAATACATATATTTTTACAATTATCAAAGGATCCAGACACAAACAAAACTGACACCGATGGAATTACGATGCCAGTTTCTAAATAGCTAATTTAATTCTACAAAAGTCTTTTTTGTGCTGTCCGCACAAAATGGTTCAGTTCACAACTGTCTAACGGTCTCTTTCTTTTTTATAAAAACTTTCAAAAAAATATCCCTGCCATCAGGATTCCAGACTCCCAATCACCAGTACCCAACGATGGTCAAAGCAAATCTCTTCCTCCCGAAAATACGGCGCGAACCCCGTTTTTTCGCCGCCAAGGATTTCGTTTTTCATTCGCGCAATGATGCGTTTCTGCACATCCTGCGGTGTATCCGTATGGTTCAGCCAGTTCTGCAACACCATCGGCATCCGAACCACCTCACAGCACGAAACGGACAAGCCATTCTCGCGATACAGCGCAAGCATTTCTTCCCTGCTGAGATTGCGTACATGGGAAGGGTCGCGGAGCGTTTCGATTTCGTCCTCTGTTTGCCGCAGGGATTCCTCTGCTGCCTCTAAATCAATCAGCACCAGCCTGCCGCCCTTCTTCAGCACACGCATCATTTCCGCAAACGGCTGTTTCACATCAGGGAAATGGTGAAACGCCAATCGGGAAAGCACAACATCGAAGCTGTCATTCAAAAACGGCAGCTCTGTCGCATCCCCCGTCACAAAGCTTATATTTCGAATATTTTCTTCTTCTGCCTTTTCCCTTCCCACCGTCAGCATCGCAGGTGTCAGATCCAGACAGGTCACGCTGTCCACATGGGGCGCGATTGCCCGTCCGCAGGCACAGGTTCCTGCCGCAACCTCCAGAACCCTGTCCGTCTTTTTCGGGGTAAGTTTTGATACGGCATAGTCCAGATATGCTTTCTTTGAAAAATTCATTTTGCCGCTTTCAAAGCCCTTCGCCTGTTGGGTAAATGCCTGTCGAATTTCTGTCTGATTTGATGATTTCATAGATATCCCGCCTTTCTCAAAGTGCCGTTCCCTTTTTCGGAACAAAAAAGCCGTGCAAATCGGCGTGTTCCAATTCCAGCAGCCGCATCTTCTTATCAATACCGCCTGCATAGCCTGTCAGGCTGCCGTTTGTGCCAACCACCCGATGGCACGGGATGATGACAGAAATTTCATTATGCCCGACCGCACCGCCTACCGCCTGTGCCGACATCCGCGCAAGCCCCTTCTGCGCTGCAATCTGCCGCGCAATCTCGCCATAGGTCATCGTCTGCCCATAGGGAATCTGCAAAAGAATCTCCCATACCGCCTGTCGGAAGGCAGAGCCAATAGGGTGCAGGGGCGGTAGGAAGTCAGGCTCCTTTCCTGTAAAATAAATATCCAGCCAACGCTTCGCTTCTGCAAGAATCGGCGTTTCCTGCTCGGTATGTGCTTCGGGCAGCTGTGCGGCATAATACTTCTGCCCCTCGAACCACAGCCCTGTCAGCCCGATTTCGTCTGCCACAAGCAGAATCCTGCCCAAGGGGGAATCATAATACTGTATAAACGTCATCTCTTACACCTGCCTTATCGCATTTCCTGTTTTTTCTTCTTCTCGTTTTTCGGCTTATAATCCTTCATTTCCGGAATCGCGCCGCCTGCCACCGCCCATAAATACAGGCTTGCCACGCTGCAATAGGGATGAAAGCGGCGGCGGTATTTTTCAAACAGCTTACGGTCAATTTTTCTGTGATGATAAACCATCCGCAGTCCGCGCTGAATCGCAAGGTCATCATAGCTGAAAACATCGGGTCGCTGTAAGCAGAACAGCAGAATCATCTCCGCCGTCCAGACGCCAATCCCCTTCAGGGCACTCAGTTCCCGAATCGCATCCTCGTCGCTCATCTCCGCGACTGTCTCCGGATGGAATGTGCCGTTAT
>JBNMGO010000289.1:0-2480 GCA_050872285.1 Anaerotignum sp. | reverse complement strand
TCCGTATATTTTTCGAGCTGCTCCTTCAGGAGTGCGTAAAACGCGCCTTTCTCCTCGGGATAGTCTACAGGGATATATGCCATAATACTCTCTTCCTTTCTGTTTTGTCTTTTGTATTTTCGTTGATATGATATAAGGAAACCACAGAAGGCGCGGTCTGTCAAGGAAAACTTTGCTTACTGCGATTCTTTTTCTGCTTTTTCTTCCCCAATCAGGGGCAGAAGCACCGCGCCCCACGCTTCGCTCAGCCGTTCCAGACTCCATGCCGCATTGGCAGGACTGGTGGACGGAAGCTGCACCGCAGGGATGCCGAGCCGTTTTTCCTGATATTTGCGATATAGCTTATAGGACGTGCCGCCGTTGCAGAGGACAGCGACCTTCCCCGTAACGGCAAGAATCCGCTCCAGATCGGCAGGCTCCACATTACGGATACTGCTGTCGCTGCTGCCGATGATATCGCAGCTATGGATGACATCATGCAGGGCAATATGGTTTCGCAGGAGAAGTGCCTTCTTTTCCTCAATGCTTTTGGGGACTTCCTCCCCCGTCACTGCCGCAAGCATTTTCCAGAAACGATTCTGCGGATGCCCGTAATAAAAGCCGACCTCGCGGGATTTTCTGGAAGGGGCTGTCCCAAGGATAAGCACCTTACAATCCGCATCGCAGACAGGGGCAAATTCCTGTGTAACCCGTTCCCAGACCTTTTCTTTTTCTGTTTTCTTTGCTTTCTCTTCCTTCATGCAATCAGTCCTCTTTCAGCCAATTTGCCGCATCCAGGGCGTGATAGGTAATGAGAATGGATGCGCCTGCGCGCTTCATGGCAATGAGATTTTCCATGACAACCCGCTTTTCCTCAATCCATCCCATCTGTGCCGCCGCCTTCACCATGGCATATTCGCCGCTGACGTTATAGACAGCAATGGGTAAATCAAAGCGGTTTGCCGCCGCTTCGACCACATCCAGATACGCAAGGGCAGGCTTGATGATATAAAAATCCGCCCCTTCTTCGATATCATCCGCGATTTCGCGCAGGGCTTCTTTTTTATTGCAGACATCCATCTGATAGGATCGTCTGTCGCCAAACTGCGGTGCGGAATGTGCCGCATCCCGAAAGGGTCCATAATAGGCAGAGGCAAATTTTGCGCTGTACGCCATGATGGGGATATGCAGAAAACCTGCTGCATCCAAGGCATGACGGATTGCCGCCACACGCCCGTCCATCATATCGGAAGGAGCAATGATATCTGCGCCTGCCTGCGCCAATGTGACGCTCATTTTCGCCAGAAGGGGCAGGGTTTCATCATTCAGGATATGCTCCCCTTCGACCAAGCCGCAATGCCCGTGAGAGGTATATTCGCAAAGGCAGACATCCGCAACCACGAGGAGCGAAGGATAGCTTTTTTTAATATGGCGAATGGCTCTCTGGGTGATGCCGTCGGGGGCATACGCCTGCGAGCCGACCGCGTCCTTTTCGGCAGGAATCCCGAAAATCAGCACACCTGCAATGCCGCTTGCCGCGACCTCCCCAAGCATTTCATCCATGCGGTCAATGGAATATTGGAATACGCCCGGCATGGAAGGAATGGGATTTTTGATATTCTCCCCTTCTATGACGAAAATGGGGTAAATCATTTCCTCCGCGGAAATTCTGGTTTCGCGCACCAGCTTTCGCATGGCTTCTGAGCCGCGTAGTCTTCTGAATCTTCTCATCTGTCCCCCTCCTTTCTGTTTACTGTTTTTTGAATCACTTCTACAATGCCGTCCACGTTAAAGGTCTGCGCCGTGAGAACGGGAAAATTGCCGTAGGACGCAAGCGTTTTTGCGGTGGATGTACCGATGCAGACCGCCGTTGTGCCCTCGGGAATTGTGCCGCCCTGTGCAAAAAAGCCGCGCACACCCGAGCCACTTGCAAAGGTGATGAAATCCATTTCCCCAGCTGTTTCATGGGCAAAACGGCATTTTTCGGCATCAATGGCAATGTCATATAATTTTACATCCGTATAGGATTTCTTTTCCTGCGCCAATATTTCCGTAAGCACGGGAGAGCCCTGCGCCGCGCGAAGAATCAGAATCTTTTCCTCCGCGCCGACCACGCCGCAAAGCCCCTTCGCAAGGCTTTCCACATCGTAGGTTTCGGGCAGAAAGGCAGGATAGATGCCATGCTTTTCCAGAGCGGCGGCAGTGCCTGTGCCAATCACGGCAAACTACAAGTGCGCCAGAGAGCGGATGTCGATTTTTCGTTTTTGCAGTGATTGGAAGAAAATGTCCACGCCGTTGGTACTGGTGAACACCGCCCATGTGTAGGTGTTGATATGGTACAATGCCTGTGCGAAGGCGTCGTTTTCCCAATCGGGGACGAGAGTTGCATAATCCAGTTCTGTGACTGCCGCGCCCAATTCCTCTAAGCGGTTTCTCAGCTGTTTTGTGATGGATTTTGTTCCCGTTACACCGATTTTTACGCCATATAAGGGATACTTGAT
>JBNMGO010000393.1:0-1751 GCA_050872285.1 Anaerotignum sp. | reverse complement strand
GTCTATCCCCGTGCATTTCGCAGTACAGGGTGCCGCCACGCTTGGATGCCTGACGGGCAACCAGTTTTTCCTTCCCCAGCTTCTGTGCCCAAAGGGGGACGATATGGCAATGTCCACTGCCGCAAACGGGGTCTTCGGCAACTGCCAGCTTCGGTGCGAAGGTACGGGATACGGAATCATATTCCTTGCCTTTTGCGGTGATATGCTGCAGCAGACCATCCAGTTCCATCAGCTTTGCCTGATCGGGTGCCAATGTGGGAACAGCGTCCGCATCCTCTGTGACGCAGAGCAGGTCGCGCCCCATCCATGCTTCTGTGATTTTTATGCCAAAGGCATCCTCCATGGCAGGGGTAACGGGAACCTGTTTCAATTCATACGCAGGGAAATCCATTTCCAGCAGGTCGCCCTTTTTCAGAACGGTCAGTGCGCCGCTCATGGTCTGGAAGGTGATGGAGTCTGCATCCTTTTCAAAGAAGCGGAACAGCACATAAGCCGTACCCAGTGTTGCGTGACCGCAGAGGTCAATTTCGCCGCCGGGGGTAAACCATCTGAGGTGATAGCCTTCGCCTTCCTTTACGGCAAAAGCGGTTTCGGACAGGTTATTTTCGCCTGCGATTTTCTGCATCAGTGCATCGGAGGGGTATTTGTCCAGCACACAGACTGCGGCAGGGTTGCCCTCGAATACCTTTTCTGCAAATGCGTCAACATGATAACATTTCATAACAAAAGACCTCCTTATATATGTAAGTGTAAATTTTTTTCTGACTTTAGCATAGCACAAGTACGGACAGCACACAATTTAAAAATTGTACGGCATACGATTTTCTGAATGTATGGTTATTTTTCGGTAAGGGTATCCAGAAGCTGTTTCAGAATGATAAGCCCTCGTTCCAGTTCTTCGATGCTTTCGGGGGCGCAGACAGCAAGCCTTGCCGCCGCAACGGGTGCTTCCTTGCCAACGGCAAAGCGTTCACTGCCGTAAACGGAAACGCCATGCTGCCTTGCGAGCTGTTCAAAGGCAATACCCGTAATGCCCTCGGGCAGAAGCAGCCAACGGCTCAGGCAGTTTTCATCCCCTAAGGCGGTGTAGTCTTTTAAGATTTTGTCCAACAGATGATTGCGCGCGAGAATTCCCTTGCGCCGTGCGGCAAAAAGCTCCTCCAGCTTTCCCGAAAGAATCAGCCTTGTTGCCAGTTCCAACAGCAGGGAGGAAAGCGACAGATTCAGATGATACAATGCGTTTTCCAGTGGCGCAAGACAGCGCATCGGCACATGCAGATACGCCAGACGCAGGGCAGGCAGTATCGTTTTGGAAAGGCTCAGCATATAGATGGTATGCTCGGGCGCAAGGGCGGCGATGGGGGTGGGCGGATGCTCCAGAAGCAGGCTGTTGATGCCGTCCTCCAGAATCAGTAAATCATATTCCTTTGCCTTTCGGGCAAGCATTTCCCGACAGGATTGCGACATGATATGATTTGTAGGGTTATGCAAATCGGGCATGACATAAATGCCCTTGATACCCTTGTTTTTATATGCGGCGGTCAAGCCTTCCTCGGAAATTTCGCCGTTTTCCTGCCTGAGGGGAATCAGCTGAATGCCGAACAGCTTTGCGGAGCCTTTTACCCCGGGGTAGATGAGCGGGTCAATGCCGATGCGGTCGCCCGGGCGGAACAGACCGCAGAAAATGGCGGAAAGCGCATTCTGTCCGCCGCTTGCGAAAAGCAGCTGTTCGGGATTCGATACGGACAGGT
>JBNMGO010000117.1:0-5016 GCA_050872285.1 Anaerotignum sp. | reverse complement strand
GCTCTACACGCAGTGCGCCCAAGGAATCGAATACAACCTGATCCTTATCTGCACAAATGAGAATCAGGTCGCCGGGCTGACCATCCATAGCGTCCACGATTTCCTGCATTTTTTCGGGTGTGAAGAATTTTGCAATCTGAGATTTGATTGTGCCGTCTGCATTGACTACAATCCAGGCCAGACCCTTTGCCTTATATGTTTTTACAAATTCAACCAGAGAATCGATTTTCTTTCTGGGGAAGGAGCCGCAGCCCTTCGCATTGATGGCACGCACGCTGCCGCCGTTTTCCAGTGCGGATTTGAATACCACAAAATCGGTACCTGCCACAACATCGGAAATATTTTTCAGTTCCATGCCGAAACGTACATCGGGCTTATCGGAACCAAAGCGTTCCATTGCCTCTGCATAAGTCATTCTGGGCAGGGGCAGCTGGATATCTACGTTCATCAGATCCTTGAATACCTTCTGCATCATTCTTTCATTGATATCCATGATATCTTCGATTTCCACGAAAGACAGCTCCATGTCCACCTGTGTGAATTCAGGCTGTCTGTCCGCACGCAGGTCTTCATCACGGAAGCATTTTGCAACCTGATAATATCTATCCATGCCGGAAACCATCAAGAGCTGCTTATACAGCTGAGGGGACTGGGGCAGACCATAGAAATTGCCGGGATGCACACGGGAAGGTACGAGGTAGTCTCTTGCGCCTTCGGGAGTGGATTTACCCAGAACGGGAGTTTCAATTTCCAGGAAGCCTTCTTTATCCAGGAAGTTTCTCATCACCTGTACAACCTTATGACGCAGCACCAGATTTTTCAGCTGAGAAGGTCTTCTCAGATCCAGATAACGATATTTCAGACGCAGATCATCCTTTACGGTGATGTTATCTTCAATCTGGAAGGGAGTTGTTTCGGATTCGGAAAGAATACGCAGTTCCTTCGCGATAATCTCGATTTTCCCTGTTTTCATGTTGGGGTTGATGTTGCCATCTTCTCTTGCGGCAACCAGACCCTTCACTGCCAGTACATATTCACTGCGGACTGTTTCCGCCTTTGCGAACAAATCCTTTTCCGCTGTGTTGCCATCGATTGCAATCTGCACCAGACCTGTTTTGTCTCTCAGCGCAATGAAAATCAGCTGACCTAAGTCGCGGCGGCGCTGTACCCAGCCCATTACCGTTACTTCCTGTCCAATCATGCTTTCATTTACATCGCAGCACATGCAGCTTCTTTTTAAACCTGTTAAAGCTTCACCCATGTCTCTATCTCCTTACTTTTTTATCTATTTCTGTTTTCTACTGTCATAGTAGTCCATCCTTAATATCATAAACACTTTTCCCGAAAAAGTAAAGTTTCCAGGCGGAAAAAGCTGTTTTTTCCACGAAAAAATCTCCGCTTGTCACTTTTTTGGAAAAGCGGTATAATGAAAAAATATAAAAAATAAATTTTACAGAAATTGTATTTCTGAACGATAAGGAGTTGTTACCATGAAACAGAATAAAATCATCACCATCAGCCGTCAGTATGGCAGCGGCGGCCGCATTGTCGGCAAAAAGCTGGCAGATGCCCTTGGGATTCCCTTTTATGATAACGAACTGATTACCATGGCAGCGGAAAAAACAGGGCTTTCCGTGGAATGCTTCAAGGATGCAGAAAAAACCTCTGTCGGCAATCTGTTTTTCTCTCTGACCTCTCTGACACCCAGTATTGATTCTGTCGGCTTGCCCCTGAATGAAAAAATCTTTCTGGTGCAGTCTCAGGTTATCAAAGAGGTGGCAGAGGAAGGACCGTGTGTTATCGTTGGGCGTTCCGCAAACTATGTGCTGTCCGAAAACCCCAACTGCATCAATATTTTCCTGCAGGCAGACCTGCCCGACCGCGTGGAACGCGCCATCCATACCTATCATCAGGAAGCACAGGGCGCAGAATCCATGGTGATTAAAACCGATAAACGCCGTGCGAATTATTATAACTACTTCACAGGCGGCAAGTGGGGGAAGGCAGAAAATTATGACCTGATTCTCAATACCTCCAGAATGGATCTGGATAAAATCGTAGCGGTCATTAAAACCTATGTTTCCCTGCGATAAAAAAGCACATACAAACGCTGTGCATGCTTTACAATTCTCAATTATATGCTATCATTTCCGCAAACAAAGTTTGCGGTTCAGCCGCAAAAGCGACCGCTGCTGTTACACAGCAAATGCTATATTCGCAGGCAAAGCCTGCTCATATTCCTTGCGGAAGAAAATACCCACTTCGTGGTTGCTTTCTTCCCCTGCGGATGTTATAATAAAACTAAGTAGGAAACCGCCACGTTGTGGTCAACCTTAGGGGTGAGACTACCTGTCTAAACCGTCCAAAGTTCTATGACAGGTAGCCTTTTTTATTTTCTCTTGTCTATATAAGAGAGGAGTGCTATCAAAAATAAGCCAAATGTAAGTACGGTCATCCATACTTCATAAGTATTCATAGCATCACCTCCAATCCTTAGTTAAAATCGGAGGTTAACCACCTGTCACGGTTTCCATGAATTTATCATATCATAAAATTTATTTTTCGACAATCAATGAGCAGACCAAAAGGTCTGCTTTTTGTATGTCATTCCTGCAAGCTATCTATCAAGCCGATTACAATTTTTTGTTCTCTCTCCCCTAATCTTTGGAACTTCTCCATAACCCCTTTGGGGCTCTTTTCTATGCCTAATAATTCATTCGGTGTGACATCCAAAACCTCTGCCAGACGAATTAAATCACGAAAAGAAGGTTCATTTCTGCCGCTTTCATAATTTGCAATCGTTGTCGAACCATAGTGCAGCTTTCTGCCCAGTTCCGCCTGAGAATATTTTTTTATTTTCCGAAATTTTCTTAAATTTTCAGCAAAATCAGTCATCATGGTCACGCTCCAAAACTGGACTAATATCAGTCCTATTATAGCACATCCTATTCTTAAAATAAAGAAAAAGAACTAATTTCAGTCCAGTTTAGGAGGGGCTTATGGATTCCAAAATCAAGCAGACAAAAACAATCCCTATTGGGCAAAATATTCGTAACCTGCGCCAAGCCAAAGGCATTGGGCAGACAGAACTTGTACGTCTGCTGCAGTTGAGAGGAATTGATATAACAAGAGAATCTCTCGTTAAAATTGAACGTGGCATCCAACATATTTACGCATCCCAATTAAAAGGAATTCGCGATGTTCTGGAAACTACCTATGATGAATTGCTGAAAGAAGTCGGAGAACAATAAAAAGCCCTCGAATGGGGCTTTTTTGTTTTTTTGCCCGAAGGGCTCTTTATACTGCCCTTTCGGGTCTGTGAGGAAGGGATTACTAAGGGAAACCTTGTTTCCCTTAGTTCGTTGGGAGGTTTGGAACCTATCCGAAAAGGTTCCAAGTTTTTTGCTACTTTTTTCAAAAAAAGTTGGGGAATGTCTCTTGCTTTTGCCAATGCACTTCCTAGGGGTGGGCGAACGGCAGGATTCTCCAACCGCCCTTTTGCTCGCATGAGCCAGCCATCAGACACTTGCCCTTTCGAGAACTCGAATTTCAATCGAAAAACTTTTCCACCTTACAGTACCTTCTCCACCTTCGTCCCCGGGAAATAGCATGCGATAATTTCCGTCGCCGTCTTTCCCTGTTCCGCAAGGTATTTTGCGCCATACTGACTGAGCCCGACGCCATGACCGTTTCCGCCGCCGTAAAGTGCCACGCCTGTCAGCTTTCCTTCTGCGTTTTTCATCTCTTTTACGGCGAAAAATCCGCTTGGCAGCATGGAATTTCCCGTCAGGGACTCTGCGCCCTTCCGCTGCAGATAAATCGGCTCACCGAGGGTTCTTTTTGTCGGCGAAAGTGCCTTACGAATGGCGTTTTCCGTTTTTACCGTTGCCGTCCCCTTTTCAAAGCTCAGCTGTAATTCCATGGCGAGTCCGCCCTGTCCTCTGCGTGTCACTGCGATGCCCGTCAGTCTGCCCAGTTCCTTCTGATTTCCTTCTATCCTGCAATTTGCGCTTTCCGCTAAGGTTTCCTGCAAAATTTCCGTCAGCTGTCCGCAGCTGAAATACACCTTCCAACGATACCAGGGCGAATCCATATCATAGCCCTGTTTCTCCCAATCCTGCCAGAAGGCAAGCCATTCTTCCTCTGTCTGCGGCGCCTCGAAATCCCCGTAGGTCTGCGCCTGCAAATAGGATTTTCCCTTACCTGAACAACTGCCGTCCTGCGACCAGACCTCCTGACTCCCTGCCCCGAAGCCGCAGGAAGTGGAATAAAAATAGGTCTGCGCGACAGCTCCCGTTTCCGTTACGGCACACATTCCCTCGGTCGCTTTCACCGCCTGCGCCGCCGTTTCATTCGCGGCATAGCCAAGGTATACCTGACTGGCAGTAGTATCTGTCACATGCGCGCCATACGCACAATAGGTATTCCCGTAGAACTGATTATAGGCATAGCTGCGCGCCGTAATTGCCTGCGCTTCCAAGGCTGTCTGCCCGAAAGAAGTCGGCATCTCATGCGGCACAACGCCCAACAGATACCGTTCCAAGGGCAGTTCGTTGACAACCGTAAAGCTGTTCTCTCCGCGCCGTTCCAGTTCCAGTGTGCCTTCATACCGATATGCCGTTCCGTCCGCAAAAGTCACGCGAATTGGTGTTTCCGCCGTCACTGCCACAATGCCATGCGAAAACCAAGGCAAATCCGCCGTCAGAGTTGCCTTCGTTCCGGACGGGAACTGCTTTTCATTTATGCCGTTGGAAAGCGTAAAGCCGCCCTCCGCCGAAAGCGTCACCTTTTCCTGCGCCGTCCCCTTCAGAAAAACGCACATCCGCTCCAGAACCGCAGGAGTACGAATGACTGCCGCGCAGATTTTCCCGTCCTTTTCGAAAAATTCGCCACAGTCCGTACCGCAAATCAGGTCGGTAAAATCACCCTTTTCGATTTCCTTTCCTGCCGTATCGTAAACCCTTGCCGCATCCGACCATGGCAATTCGCCCTGTTCCGCCAGATACAGCGTTTCTC
>JBNMGO010000044.1:0-7773 GCA_050872285.1 Anaerotignum sp. | reverse complement strand
GCTTGAAGGCATCAATCAGCGCCGCCGTATCATTTCCCTTATCTACATAAATATAATCCAGACCAAACGCTTTGAACAAATTGCACTCTGCCTGTCCCTTTGTTTCACGCAGCAGCTTCAGATTCTGATACAGACCGCCGTGGTTTTCTGCGATGGACATATCATTATCATTTACCACAATAATAAAATTGCCGCCCAGTTCTGCTGCATAATCCAGACCTTCCAGTGCTTCGCCGCCGCTCAGAGAACCGTCACCGATAACTGCGATTACATTGCCTTCCTCGCCTTTCAGATCTCTTGCCTTTGCAAGCCCTGCCGCAAGACTCACGGAAGTAGAGGTGTGCCCTACCGTAAAGAAATCATGCTCACTTTCGTGAGGATTGCTGTAGCCGGATACGTCATCATATTTTTCTTCATACAGATATGCATCCTTTCTGCCAGTCAGCATCTTGTGCGGATAGCTCTGATGAGATACGTCATATACAATTTTATCTTTCGGAGAATCAAATACATAATGCAGCGCAATCGTTGCCTCTACCATACCAAAGTTGGGGCCAAAATGACCGCCATGCTTGCTTGCTCGAATCAAAAGTGCATGGCGCATTTCTTCCGCCAGTACGGGTAATTGCTCCAAAGTCAGTTTTTTTACATCTTCCGGTCCTTGAATGTTTTCAATATACATCGTTTTTTACACTCCTTTTTCTCTTTTTCTTCTTTTTTACATTTCTTATCATACCCCCTAAAGCTGACTTTAGGTCAATAGGAAAATGCAAATTTTTTCAAAAAATTTTTCTCATATAAAAAATCAGCCGAAACCTCGTCCCGACTGATTTTATTCTTACCATATTTTATTTTCAAAAACCTGTTTTCGACTTACTTTCCCCAAACTTCCTCGGCAATTTCCTTTACCAGCTTCAACTTTGCCCACTGCTCTTCTTCCGTCAGTTTGTTGCCGATTTCGCAGGATGCAAACCCACACTGGGGGCTCAGATACAAGCGTTCCAGAGGAATATATTTTTCCGCCTCATGGATTCTTGCAATGATTTTTGCCTTATCCTCCAGTTCGGGTGTCTTTGTTGTAACCAGCCCCAGAACAACCTTCTTTTCCCCTGTCATTTTTGCCAGAGGTGCAAAGCCGCCAGATCTCTCATCATCATATTCCAGATAATATGCGTTTACATTTTCTTCGCCAAACAGCAAATCCGCAACGCCGTCATATGCACCGGAACTGAAATAAGTAGAATGGTAGTTCCCTCTGCAAACGTGTGTATTGATAATCAAATCCTTCGGTGCCTGTGCACTCACCTGATTGTTCAGATCCAGAATCGTCTTTCTATAGCTTTCCAGTGCCGCGCCCTCTCTGCCTGTCAGTGCCACTGCTAATTCAGGATTTACCATGCCGCCCCAGACGCAGTCATCAAACTGTAAGTTTCTGCAGCCTGCCGCATAAATCTCCTGCACAAATTCATTGTAAGCCTTCACAACATCCTTTGCGAATGCTTCCTCTGTGCCGTAAATTTCCACAGTCTTGTCCAGTGTTTCCGCCCCTGTGAAGAACGCATAGAACTGACAGGGAGAAGGAATTGTCTGCTTCGCAATCGTGTTTTCATCCTCAAACTGCTTCAGAAATTTAAAATGCTCCACAAAGGGATGATTCTTTACGGAAATTTTTCCTGTCATAAAGGTATCATCAATCATTGCCGCTTCTGCGTCAAAGGTTGTGTTGCCTTCTACCGTCTTTTTGTGTTCCACGCCGGCAAAGCCCCACATGAAATCCAGATGCCATGTTGCTCTGCGGAATTCCCCGTCCGTAATCACATGGTAGCCGATTTCCTTCAACTTCGCAACCAGTCTGCGGATGCTCTCATCCTCCACTGCGGTCAGCTGTTCCTTGCCGATTTTACCTGCTTCAAAGTCGGCTCTTGCCTGTTTCAGCTTTTCGGGACGCAGAAAGCTCCCGACAAAATCATATCTGAAAGGTGTCTGTAAATTGCTCATCTTTGGTCACTCCGTTTCTTTCTCTTTTGTAAAAAATATAATTCATAGTATATTGATATACTTTATCAGTATTTTCTTCGTAAGTCAACCAAATCTTCCCGATTTTAATTCTTAAAGCTATGGATGGGTGCAGGGATTCTGCCGCCTCTTGCCACAAATTTTTCACAGCTGAAACGGTTCACTGGAATGATAGGTGCATATCCCAGCAGACCGCCGAATTCTACGCTTTCGCCTTCTTTTCTGCCAATCACGGGAATCAGACGTACCGCTGTTGTCTTGTTGTTTACCATACCGATTGCCGCTTCATCCGCAATGATACCGGAAAGTGTTGCCGCAGAGGTATCCCCGGGCAGTGCAATCATATCCAGACCAACGGAACAAACGCAGGTCATTGCCTCCAGCTTTTCCAGTGTCAGCGCGCCCTTTTCGCAGGCATCAATCATGCCATGGTCCTCGCTGACGGGAATAAATGCGCCGCTCAGACCGCCAACATAAGAAGATGCCATGACGCCGCCTTTTTTCACGTTGTCATTCAGAAGTGCCAGAGCCGCCGTTGTCCCGGGTGCGCCTGCCTCCTCCAGCCCCATTTCCTGGAAAATTTCCGCAATGCTGTCGCCCACCGCAGGTGTCGGTGCCAGAGAAAGGTCAATAATTCCGAAGGGTGTATCCAGTCTCTTTGCCGCTTCCTTCGCAATCAGCTGACCCACACGAGTAATCTTAAATGCTGTCCGCTTTACGGTTTCGCATACGGTTTCAAAGTCAGCCCCTCTGACCTCTTCCAGCGCGCGCTTTACCACACCGGGGCCGCTGACGCCGACATTGATACAGCGGTCTGCTTCCCCAACGCCATGGAATGCACCTGCCATGAAGGGATTGTCCTCTACTGCGTTGCAGAATACAACCAGCTTCGCACAGCCGATACATTCGTTGTCCTTTGTGCGTTCTGCCGTATCCACGATGATTTCACCCATCTTCTTGACCGCATCCATGTTCAGCCCATTTCTGGATGTCCCGATGTTCACAGAAGCACAGACTCTCTCTGTCACAGCCAGTGCTTCGGGAATGGAATCAATCAAAATCTTATCACTTTCGGTATAGCCCTTCTGCACCAGTGCGGAAAACCCACCGATGAAGTTTACGCCAACCTCCTGCGCCGCCTTGTCCAGTGTCTGAGCAATGCTCACATAGGAATCCGCATTTTTGCAGCCTGCCGCCGCAATCGCGATGGGTGTAACGGAAATTCTCTTGTTTACCACAGGAACACCGTATTCCTTCGCCAGCTCATCCCCAACCTTCACCAGATCCTTTGCGTAGGTTGTGATTTTCTTGTATACCTTTTCATTGAATTTATTGATATCTGCATCTGCACAATCCAACAGGCTGATTCCCATCGTAATGGTTCTGACATCCAGATTCATGTCAGAAATCATGCTGTTGGTTTCCAGAATTTCATTTCTTGTAATCATTCTCGCAGCCTCCCTTAAATGCGGTGCATCGCATCAAAAATCTCTGTATGCTGAATTTTAATCTTCATCCCAAGCTCTTCCCCGACTGCATACAGCTTTTCGGCTGTTTCATCAAATGTATCCTTCGCCTCAGTGATGTCAACTACCATCACCATATTGAAATACCCCCCAACAATGGTCTGGGAAATATCAAGGATATTGATATTAGTTTCTGCCAGAGCACCGCAAACCTTTGCTGTGATGCCCACCTTATCCTGACCAAGTACCGTTACCACTGCTTTTTTCATTCTGATTGTCCTCCTTTTTTTGAGAATGGTTCTTCCATCTTACTGAGAACCGCCCCGAAATTCAATAGACAAATGTCCCTATAAAACACACACATTTTCCATTTATTCCTACACTTTGTATGCTAAATTTTCGCATACAGACTTTTTCTCCAAAGCTTTCCAAAGGAACACCCTTTTTTTATCAGTTTCGCACAAATCAGACTGTAATTTTTTGCAGAAAACACACTTTTTTTCATACGATTTCAACAGTTTTTATCGAAAAAAATACAATTTTCCATTCTATAAGAAAGTTGATTGCCCCCATAAGCAGAAAAAAATACTCCTTATCCAAAAACGTGTTATAATAGAAACGTATGAAATCATGAAGAAACAATAAAGAAAGAAACAAAAGCAACGACACCTTGTTTATTATTCGCAAAAGGAGGAGTTCCTGTGAAACAAAAGAAGGATATCAAGAAAGTTCTGATTATCGGCTCCGGCCCCATCATCATCGGGCAGGCGTGCGAATTTGACTATTCCGGCACACAGGCGTGTAAGGCGCTGCGTAAGCTGGGCTACGAAATCGTGCTGGTCAATTCCAACCCCGCAACCATCATGA
Source organism: Anaerotignum sp. (assembly GCA_050872285.1). Classification (GTDB taxonomy): domain Bacteria; phylum Bacillota; class Clostridia; order Lachnospirales; family Anaerotignaceae; genus Anaerotignum_A. The sequence continues at coordinate 3,424 of JBNMGO010000044.1, read as the reverse complement.
CAGACCCCGAAACAGCCGACGCAACCTATATCGAACCCTTGAATATCAACCGTCTGGAACAGATTATTGCAAAAGAACGTCCCGATGCCCTGCTGCCCAACCTCGGCGGTCAGTCCGGTCTGAACCTTTGCTCTGAGCTTTCCAAGGCAGGCATTTTAGACAAATATAATGTAGAAGTCATCGGTGTACAGGTCGACGCCATCGAACGCGGCGAAGACCGGATCGAATTCAAAAAGACCATGGACAGCCTTGGCATTGAAATGGCAAGAAGTGAGGTTGCCTATTCCGTAGACGAAGCCCTCGCCATTGCCGATAAGCTGGGCTATCCCGTTGTTCTGCGTCCCGCTTATACCATGGGCGGCACAGGCGGCGGTCTGGTTTATAACGTGGATGAACTGAAAACCGTATGTACCCGCGGTCTGCAGGCTTCTCTGGTTGGTCAGGTTCTGGTCGAAGAATCCATTCTGGGCTGGGAAGAACTGGAACTGGAAGTTGTGCGTGATGCCGAAGGCAATATGATTACCGTATGCTTCATCGAAAATATCGACCCCCTGGGCGTGCATACCGGCGATTCCTTCTGCTCTGCTCCCATGCTGACCATTTCCGAAGAGGTACAGAAGCGTTTGCAGGAAAAATCCTATAAAATCGTTGATTCCGTACAGGTCATCGGCGGCACAAACGTACAGTGGGCGCATGACCCCAAAACAGACAGAGACATCATCATCGAAATCAACCCCAGAACCTCCCGTTCCTCCGCACTGGCGTCCAAGGCAACCGGATTCCCCATCGCTCTGGTTTCCGCCATGCTTGCAACAGGTCTGACTCTGAAAGACATCCCCTGCGGCAAATACGGCACACTGGATAAATACGTTCCCGATGGCGATTATGTTGTAATCAAATTCGCACGTTGGGCATTTGAAAAATTCAAAGGCGTAGAAGATAAGCTAGGTACCCAGATGCGCGCCGTCGGCGAGGTTATGAGTATCGGTAAGAACTATAAAGAAGCCTTCCAGAAAGCAATCCGTTCTCTGGAAACAGGGCGTTACGGCTTAGGCCACGCAAAGGATTTTGATAAAAAATCCAAGGAAGAACTGCTGAAAATGCTGGTTTCTCCTTCCAGTGAACGCCATTTCATCATGTATGAAGCACTGCGTAAGGGTGCAACCGTAGAAGAAATCCACGAACTGACAAAGGTAAAGGAATGGTTCATCAATCAGATGAAGGAGCTTGTTGAGGAAGAAGAAGCTCTTCTGGCAAACAAAGGCAAGCTGCCTGCGGATGATGTACTGATTGCCGCAAAGAAGGACGGCTTCTCCGATAAATATCTGAGCCAGCTTCTGGAAATCGATGAAGCAGAAATCAGAAACAAACGTATCGCATTGGGCTTGGAAGAAGCATGGGAGCCTGTTCATGTCAGCGGCACAAAGGATAAGGCTTACTACTACTCCACCTATAATGCGACAGATAAAAACCCCGTCAGCACAGAAAAGCCTAAGGTTATGATTCTGGGTGGCGGCCCCAACAGAATCGGTCAGGGTATCGAATTCGACTACTGCTGCGTACATGCTTCTCTGGCACTGAAGCAGCTTGGTTTTGAAACGATTATCGTAAACTGCAACCCCGAAACCGTTTCCACAGACTATGATACCTCCGATAAGCTGTACTTTGAACCTCTGACTCTGGAAGATGTTCTGAGCATTTATAAAAAAGAGAAACCCGTTGGCGTCATCGCACAGTTCGGCGGTCAGACTCCTCTGAATCTGGCAGCGGATCTGGAAAAGAGCGGCGTAAAAATTCTGGGGACTCCCCCTGCAGTCATCGACCTTGCAGAGGACAGAGACCTCTTCCGTGCAATGATGGATAAGCTGGATATCCCTATGCCCGAATCCGGTATGGCTGTTACGGTTGAGGATGCCCTGCATATCGCAGAAAAAATCGGCTATCCCGTTATGGTTCGCCCTTCCTATGTTCTGGGCGGTCGTGGCATGGAAGTCGTATATGATCCCGAAAATCTGACGAAATACATGAATGCCGCTGTTGGCGTAACCCCTGACAGACCCATTCTGATTGATAGATTCCTGAACCACGCAATGGAATGTGAAGCAGATGCCATCAGCGACGGCACACATGCTTTCGTTCCTGCCGTTATGGAGCATATCGAGCTTGCAGGCGTACACTCCGGTGACTCCGCGTGCATCATTCCTTCCAGACATATTTCTGAAAAGAATGTCAAAACCATCAAGGAATACACCAGAAAAATCGCAGAGGAAATGGGCGTTAAGGGTCTGATGAATATGCAGTATGCCATCGAAAACGATAAGGTATATGTGCTGGAGGCAAACCCCAGAGATCCCGTACCGTTCCTCTGGTTTCCAAGGTCTGCAACATCCGCATGGTTCCTCTGGCGATTGATATCGTCACAAGCGAGCTGACAGGCAGACCCTCTCCCGTACCTGCCCTGAAGGAAAAGAATATCCCTTACTACGGCGTAAAGGAATCCGTATTCCCCTTCAATATGTTCCAGGAGGTTGACCCTGTTCTGGGGCCCGAAATGCGCTCCACAGGCGAAGTGCTTGGTCTCTCCGAATTCTACGGCGAAGCCTTCTTCAAGGCGCAGGAGGCAACACAGACAAAGCTGCCCATGAGCGGCACTGTGCTGATTTCCGTCTGCGATAAGGATAAGGATGAACTGCCCGAGGTGGCAAAGGGCTTTGCAGATGCAGGCTTCCATATCCTCGCAACAAAAGGCACACAGAAGGTTCTGGCAGATGCAGGCATTGTTTCCGAATTCGTTTATAAGCTGAGCGAAGGCAGACCCAACATCTCTGACCTGATTACAAACGGCAAGATTGACCTGATTATCAATACCCCCAGAGGTGCAGACGGCACACTGGATGACAGCTACCTGCGTAAAGCAGCCATCCGTAAGAAAATCCCTTACATCACAACCATGGCTGCCGCAAAGGCAACTGCCTCCGGTATCGAATCCATGAATAAGCCCGGCTGCGGCGTTGTCAGATCCCTGCAGGAGCTGCACAGCACCATCACCGATAAGGAATAAGATAAACCAAAAAAGAACCATATTCTCTCGAATATGGTTCTTTTTTTATTCTCCGCAGAGCTCCTGCATCACTTTTTCCACTGTCGAAAGCGTTTCGATTTCATAGGCATTTGCGCCGCAGAATACTAAACCCTCTCTCCCCTGCACCGCATCAATCAACGCCTGCGAAATGCAATATTTCGTTTCCGCCTGCTTGCAGTGGTTCATGCACTGATAGCACCTCTGCACAGGAATCCGCCCCTGCTTCTCTACCTTCTCCAGAAAGGAATTCCGAATGGCGCGCGCTGCCAAGCCGACAGGGCTTTCAATCAGCTGCACATCCTCCTTTCGGCTCCGCAAATACGCCTGCTTAAATGCGAGAGC
>JBNMGO010000124.1:0-4787 GCA_050872285.1 Anaerotignum sp. | reverse complement strand
GACGTTCCTTGCTGGCCTCCTGATTGACATCCGGCGCATACAGGCTCGGGTTTTTCGTGATGCCTGCGATGCTTGCGGATTCCGCCAAGGTCAGCTCACTGGCGTGCTTGCCGTAATAATACTGCGCTGCCGCTTCTACGCCATGCAGACCATGATGCAGAGACATGGTATTCAGATACAGCTCCAGAATATATTTCTTTGCCGCATCCTTCGAGCCAAGCTGTTTTTTCAGCGCACTTTCCAGAGAAACCGCCAGATACTGTTCCTTTATCTTTCTGGAAAGGCTCTTTTCACTGTCACCGAGCACGTCATTTTTGATGACCTGCTGCGTCAGCGTACTTGCGCCCTGCGAAAAGCTGAGGGATTTGATATTTTCCGCCATCGCACGCATGATACCTCTGATATCAATGCCGTTATGCTCATAAAAACGCTGATCCTCAATCGCGATGACCGCATTCTGCATATTGGTTGTGACTGCGGAAAGCTTCACATACTCTCGGTTTTCCTCGCCATGCAGCTTATCCACCTCGTTATCATCCGCATCATAGATGACAGAGGTATAGGAATCGGGCAGAACATCGGAAGTATTCAGCATATCCGTGCTTTGCAGAATACCGAACACTGTCCCCAGAACTGCGCCCGCAACTGCAAAGCCGATGACGATGGCAACAATCAGCACAACCTTGCCGATTCTGCTGTTGACCGAGCGTTTCTTTCTGCGCTTTCTGCGTCTTTTCGGGTTTCCGGAAGAGGATGGTCGGCGTGTGCCGTTTGCGCCGGAAGGACGTGCCTGCCTTGTGCCCGTTCTGCCCTGCGCGTCTCCCCTTCTGTGTTGAGATTCACTCATATTTCAAGCCTCCTGTTTGTTTCCATGTGTAATCAAAACGGATGGAACAAAATCCATATTCCGCCATTTTACAAATAGTATACTTTTTGATTATACCAAAGTTTTACCGCAAAAGAAAGACATTTTCACAAAAACACCCTTATTTCTATTATAACCTTTGTTTAATTTTTCTTTAACATCCCCAAAAAAGCCCCGAAATCAGGGAAAAGGTATGCTTTGCCTTTCTCACTCATATCATTGCAGAGGGAGGGAGCGGACAATGCGAAAAAGGAAACGAAACCGAAAAAAGAAAAAATTTCTTCCCATCCTCCTGCCTGCGTTTCTGACGATACTGTGTCTTTTCCTTCTGGAGAAAAGCCTTCTGCCGCCCTTAAAGGAAATTTCGCACATGCAGTGCAAGGCGGCGGCGAATCATATCATAGACGAAGCGGCGGCAAAAGCCCTTGCGGATATGGAGTTGGATGCGGCTGCGCTTTTGCAGGAAGGGACGGACGGCGAAAGCTACACTGCGAACACCGCCTTAGTGAACCAATTCTGCGCCCTGCTGAGCCGCGACATCACAGAACAGCTAAATGAACTGCCCAAAGAGGTCATTCACATTCCGCTTGGCGCAGTGACGCATTGGGGCATCCTTGCCAACAAGGGTCCGAAAATCCCCTTCACCCTTCTGCCCATGGGTGCGGTCAGGGTGGATTATGAAACAGCGTTTTCCTGCGTCGGCATCAATCAGATGAACTATAAAATCTGGCTTGCGGTACATCTGGAGCTGCGGATTGTCAATCCGCTATATCAGGAGGATATTACATTGGATAGAAAAATCATGCTTGCTGATCTGGTTTTCAGCGGAAAGGTACCCGAGCATTACTTTCAAATCAGCCGACCGAATGAATATCTATTGACAGAATGAACACAATGCTAGTATGATATGAGGTAATGAAAGTTGATATGGAGGTAATAGAAATGGTCAAAACATTAAGTGAATTCTGGAACGAGGTTGCTTCTATCTGTTATGACAGCAGCGATTACGGCATTATCGCACAGGTTCGTTCTCAGTTCAGAACCAATGAAATCAATAAATTCGTGAATGCTTTCATCCCCGGAACCGAAATTCTGAAGGACGGCAAAAACGGCGCACCTGTTGCCATGAAGGGCAAAGCAGATGATGACAAGGGCGCAAGCGGCAACGAAGAAATCGATTTCCACGGGCTGCAGCTGTTTGATTATTCCGATATGAAGGGCGACTGGATGGTTGTTACCTTCCCGAATCTGGAAGCACTGGAAAAGCATCTGCTGAGCGAAGCAGGCGCATTGAATGTATATTCTTCCGATATGCTCGTATTTGAGGATGGCGAATATAAGCCCTTTGAAATCATGTTCAACGGGGATAATGATACAGTCATTCCCATTGATAAGGATAACTTCGATACCCCTCTGGACATCAAGGCAATGCAGGGCCGTATCTGGGTAAGATGGATGGATCCCAAGGAGTTGGAACCTCTGACAGATGAAGAAGTAGAAGCATACAGAAAATCCATCGGGAAATAATGTAAGTCGAAATCAGAATTTTGACTTGTTGAAACGAATGAAAGCACATCAAAAATGATGTGCTTTTTTCATGCGTTCTTTTATTTCAGGGCTTCCCGAAAGCGTTTTTCATATTCCTCCGCAAGCATCGGGCGGAAATCGGGATGTGCAATCGCAATCAGTGCTTTTGCACGCTCTCTGAGGCTTCTGCCCCAAAGCTTTGCAATGCCGTATTCCGTCACAACATAATCAATTTCCGTTCTGGGGGTTGTCACAACCGCGCCATGGTCGATAAACGGCACGATTTTGGAAATTTTTCCGCCTGCCGCCGTAGAAGGCAATGCAATGATGGCTCTACCGCCCTTGCTCATTGTTGCGCCGCGGATGAAGTCCACCTGTCCGCCGACACCGCTGAACTGCATCCCTTTTACAACTTCTGCATTGACCTGCCCCATCAGGTCAACCTGAATGGCAGAACTGATGGAAACCAGATTATCATTCTGGGCAATTACATAAGGGTCATTGACATGCTCCACCCCATGCAGTTCAATGCAGGGGTTATTGTCCAGAAAATCATACAATCTCTGCGTGCCTGCGGCGAAGGTCGCAATGCTTTTGCCGCGGTGCAGGGTTTTCTTCTTATTATTGATGACACCTGCTTCAATCAGGTCGATAATGCCATCCGCCGCCATTTCGGTATGCAGTCCCAAGTCCTTTTTATCCTTCAGGAAGGTGACAACAGCATCGGGAATGCCGCCAATGCCAAGCTGGAGGGTATCCCCATCGTGTACCAGAGACGCGCAGTATTCGCCGATGCGTCTTTCCACATCCGTAATCGTGGGCGGTGTGAGGGTCGGCATGGGTCTGTCTTCCTCTACGATAATATCAATATCTCTCAAATGAATGAAGGAATCCCCCATTACACGGGGCAGATTGCGGTTCAGCTGCGCAATTACCAGCTTTGCGGAATCCCGAAAGGCAGGCAGATGGTCAATCCCCGGCCCCATGGAGCAATAGCCATGCTCATCCGGCTCGGAAATGGAAATCAGAAGCACATCTACACCGCCGCGCTCCCGGAGCATACGGGGGTAAAGATGGAAAAAGCCGGGCAGATATTCCGCTCTGCTCTCCGCAACTGCCCCTCTCGTACTGCCGCCCAGGAAAAAGCCGTAGAAACGCAGATGCTTTTCCATGCCCTCTGCGGTAAAGGGTTCTTCCTTTCTGAGGGAAAGCAGGAAGTGTAAATCCACATCTTCAAAGGCATCCGCATTGCGCGCCAGTGCATCCACCAGCGCATAGGGCTCAGAGCCAACATGCGCGATGGAAATGGTATCGCCGGAGTGAATGTGCCGCACTGCTTCATCCGCAGATAACAGCTTGCCGCTAAAATGGTCTTTCCAATTCATTTGATACATCCTTTCTTTTTCGTCAAAGTTCGTCAAAATCACAAATCCATCATAGCATACTTTTTTTCCCGGAACAATGAAAAAAGGCACGACTCAGCCGAGTCGCGCCATATTTTTTTGTTCAGCTGAAAATATCAGCCTTCCTGTACGAAGGAAACCAGCAGGTCGCCCTGGTTTACCTGTTCGCTTTCTTTTACATAAATCTTATCAATCATGCCGTCCTGATTTGCAACAATAGATGTTTCCATCTTCATTGCTTCAACCGTCAGCAGAGGCTGATTCTTCTTAACTTCCTCGCCCTCTTTGACCAGAATCTTGGAAACGGTACCGGGGATGGAGGAGCCAAGGTGGAAGGGATTATTCTTATCCGCTTTCAGCTTACCGTCGCTCTTAACCTCAAGGTGCTTATCCAGAACCTTGATTTCACGCATTACGCCGTTGATTTCAAAGGTCAGTGTGCGGATACCCTCTGCGTTGGGCTCTGTCATATCGATATATTTAATCAGAATATCCTTACCTTCGCCGATTTCGATAGAAGTTTCTTCGCCCTTTGCCAGACCGAAGAAGAATACGTCACTGCTCAGCTTGGATACGTCTGTGTAAACCTCCTCGTGGTTTACATAGTCATCATATACCTTAGGATACAGCGCATAGGAAAGCACATTTCTGGGGTTTACCTTTTTCAGTGCGTGTGCTTCATGCAGGTGCTTTTCGATGGCATCCCAATCCGCAGGAGGCAGCAGTGCGCCGGCTCTGCCCTCGATGGGTTTCTGCCCTTTCAGCACGATTTTCTGCAGATCCGCAGGGAAACCGCCCTCAGGCTGACCGATGTTGCCCAGGAAGTAATCTACAACGGAATCGGGATAGGAAACCTCTGCCCCTTCTGTCATGATGTTATCCTTTGTCAGTCCGTTTTTGGACATGAAGATTGCCATATCGCCGACAACCTTAGAGGAAGGTGTTACCTTAACGATGTTGCCCAGAAGCTCATTTGCATCCTTATACAGGTG
>JBNMGO010000005.1:0-13516 GCA_050872285.1 Anaerotignum sp. | reverse complement strand
CGTCCTTGATTGCCGCTCTCGCCGCCATCGTCCCGAAGGTGATAATCTGCGCCACATTTGCCTCGCCATATTTCCGAATGACATATTCGATAACCTCCTGCCGCCGTTCATAGCAGAAGTCAATATCAATATCGGGCATGCTGACACGCTCGGGATTCAGAAACCGTTCAAAAATCAGGTCATATTTCAACGGGTCAATCGTTGTAATGGAAAGGCAGTAGGAAACCATGCTCCCTGCTGCCGAACCGCGCCCCGGCCCAACAATAATGCCGTTATCCTTCGCATATTTGATAAAATCCCAGACAATCAGGAAATAATCCACATAGCCCATGTTTTCAATCGTGGAAAGCTCATATTCCAGCCGTTCCTTCCATTCTTCCTTCGGCTCGGGGTATTTCTTTTTGAAGCCTTCATAGCAAAGCTCCCGCAGATAGCTTTCCGCCGTTTTCCCATCGGGTACGTCAAAGCGCGGCAGCTTCAATTCATGGAACGTAAAGGTTACGTTGCACCGCTCAGCAATCTTCGCTGTATTGGCACACGCTTCGGGTGCAAAGGAAAATAAATCATACATTTCCTCCGGGCTTTTCACATAAAACTGTCCGCCCTCATAGCGCATCCTGTCCTCATCCAGAACCGTTTTCCCCGTCTGGATACAAAGCAGAATATCATGCGGCGCTGCGTCCTCTTTATAAATATAATGGCTGTCATTCGTGCAAATCAGCGGAATCCCCGTCTCCCTGCTCATCCGCACCAATGCCTCATTTACGATTTTCTGTTCTCGAATCCCATGATCCTGCAATTCCAGAAAATAATTGCCTTCCCCGAAAATATCGAGATATTCCAGTGCTATCTCCTTCGCCTTCTCATAGGATACATTCAGAATCGCTCTCGGCACTTCCCCTGCCAGGCATGCGCTCGATGCAATGATGCCCTTGCTGTATTTCCGCAGAAGCTCCTTATCCACACGCGGCTTATAATAAAACCCTTCGGTAAAGCCATAGGAAACCAGCTTAATCAGGTTATGATAGCCCTCATTATTTTCCGCCAGAAGCACCAGATGATAATAGCCGCCGCCCTTGCCTTCCTTCGTAAAGCGAGAGCCCTCCGCCACATAAACCTCACAGCCGAGAATCGGCTTGATGCCTGCCTCCAGTGCCGCCTTATAAAACTCCACCGCGCCATACATGGCACCATGGTCGGTGATGGCAATGCTGTCCATCCCCAGCTCCTTTACCCGCTGCACCAGCTCCTTAATCTTGGCAGAGCCGTCTAGAAGGCTGTATTCTGTATGAACATGAAGATGCGTAAACGGTCTGATTTCCCGTTCTCTTTCCTGCATTTCCAATTTCCGCACCTCCTTTGTTTTTCTGAAACATTCTCATTCTTTTTTCCTATCGTTTCAGTATATCATATTTTTCCACACAGAAAAACGCTCTTGCTCAGAAAAATTCTTTTTTTCTCTCAAAAAAATGGTTGACAAATGTCTTTGGGATGTTATAATAGTCCTCAACAACTTGATAGCAAAAAGCGATGACGAAGAGGGCTGAGTGCCTGCGTTTCCAGAGAGTCGGCGGTTGCTGTGAGCCGATAACAATTACACTCAATAGTCTATGGCTTCTGAGCTGGAGGTTCGAAAATACGAAAGTATCGGTAGGCTCCTCCCGTGACTGCTGCGTGAAAGCATAGGGCTTGATTGAGCCCGAAGAGGTGGCATATTTTTATATGCAATTTGAGTGGTACCGCGGTTTATACTAGCCGTCTCAAGGGTTTTCCTTGGGGCGGCTTTTTTTATAATCTGCTGTCTGTCCTCGCATTTGCTGAAACCAACATCTATTACATATATTTTTACCAAGGAGGAATGAAACATGAGTGAGTATCGAATTGAAACAAAATGTGTACAGGGTGGCTATACCCCCGGGAATGGGGAACCCAGACAGATTCCCATTTACCAGAGCACCACATTCAAATATGACACAAGCGAACACATGGGGCAGCTTTTCGATTTGGAGGCTTCCGGCTATTTCTATTCCAGACTGCAAAACCCCACCTGTGATCTGGTTGCGGCAAAAATCGCGGCACTGGAAGGCGGCACAGCAGCCATGCTGACCTCCTCCGGGCAGGCGGCAAATTTCTATGCCGTATTCAATGTTGCAAACTGCGGTGACCATGTGGTTGCATCCTCTACCATCTATGGCGGCACCTATAACCTTTTCGCTGTAACCATGAAGAAAATGGGCGTTGATTTTACCTTCGTTGCACCCGATTGCTCCGATGAAGAACTGGAGGCAGCATTCAAGCCCAATACAAAGGCAGTCTTTGGCGAAACCATCGCAAACCCTGCGCTGACCGTTCTGGATATTGAACGTTTCGCAAATGCCGCACACGCGCATGGCGTTCCCCTCATTGTGGACAACACCTTTGCAACCCCCATCAACTGCCGTCCCATCGAATGGGGTGCGGATATCGTTACCCATTCTACAACCAAATACATGGACGGTCACGGTGCGGCTGTCGGCGGCTGTATCGTAGACAGCGGCAACTTTGACTGGTTGGCACATGCCGATAAATTCCCCGGTCTCTGCACCCCCGATGACAGCTACCATGGCATTACCTATGCGGAAAAATTCGGTCAGGGCGGCGCATTTATCACAAAGGCAACCGCACAGCTGATGCGTGACTTCGGCTCCACACAGTCTCCCCAGTCCGCATTTATTCTGAATCTGGGTCTGGAAAGCCTGCATGTGCGTATCCCTCGCCACTGTGAAAACGGTCTGGCTGTCGCAAAATATCTGAAGGATCATGATTTGATTTCCTATGTCATCTATCCCGGTCTGGAAGGCGATAAATATTACGAAACAGCGAAAAAATATCTGCCCAACGGCTCCTGCGGCGTTGTCAGCTTCGGCGTAAAGGGCGGCAGAAAAGCGGCAGAGGCCTTCATGGGGCATCTGAAAACAGCCGCAATCGAAACCCACGTTGCAGATGCGCGCACCTGCTGCCTGCACCCTGCAAGCTCCACCCACAGACAGATGACAGATGCGGAATTGGATGCTGCCGGTGTACCTGCGGATATGGTTCGTCTGTCCTGCGGTCTGGAAAATGCACAGGATTTGATTGACGATATCGCACAGGCGCTCGAAGCCATCAGATAAGCATACAAAAGAAACGGAGATTATAGCAATGCCCATTAAAATACCCAATGAATTACCCGCAGCCAAGGTGCTGACCGATGAAAACATTTTTATCATGACAGAAACGCGTGCGATGACACAGGATATTCGTGCTTTGAAAATCCTGCTGTTGAACCTCATGCCGACAAAAATTGATACCGAAACACAGCTTTCCCGTCTCTTGGGCAACACCGCCCTGCAAATTGAGCTGGAGCTGATTCATACCAGAAGCCACGAATCCAAAAACACCCCCGAGGACCATCTGCTTGCCTTCTATAAAACCTTTGACCAGGTGAAGGATCAGAATTGGGACGGTCTGATTATCACAGGCGCGCCCATCGAACAGATGGAATTTGAAGAAGTGGAATACTGGGACGAACTGGTGGAAATCATGGAATGGAGCAAAACCCATGTCCACAGCACCTTCCATATCTGCTGGGGCGCGCAGGCAGGTCTGTATTATCATTATGGCATCAAAAAGCACATGATGAAGGATAAAATGTTCGGCGTATTTCCGCATAAACTGGATAAGAAAACCTCTATCCTCTTCCGCGGCTCAGATGATATCTTCTATGTCCCCCATTCCAGACATACCACTGTCTACCGTGAGGACATCGAAAAGGAACCGCGCCTGAAAATCATTGCCTCCTCTGACGAAGCAGGGGTATATGCCATCCATAATGACGGCGGCAGTCAGATTTTCATCATGGGACATTCGGAATATGATCCCCGTACCCTGGAAAAGGAATACCTGCGGGATAAAAATGCAGGACTTCCTATCGAAGTACCCAAAAATTATTATCCCAATGATGATGATACACAGGAGCCTCTGGTAACCTGGAGAGCGCATGCAAATCTGCTCTACTCCAACTGGCTGAATTATTTCGTCTACCAGACCTCCCCCTATGACATCACGCAGATTAACCACAAGCACTGAACAAAAAAAGAGCCATCGGATTTCTCAGAAGAGTTTCCAATGGCTCTTTTCTTATTTTGTTTCCTTTTCGATATCTGCAAATAGCCGCAGGAGGCTTTCGCCGTATTTTCCCAATGCCGCAAGCAGTTCTTCCCGATGCGTTACCTCGATTTCCACCTCGCCCATTTCCGTCAGGCAGTCATGCAGGGCATCCAGATTTCTGCCGTAATACGCAGGCAGGGCAAGCATTTCCGAAAGGTAGGTATGCAGGGCTTCTTTATCAGTCATTTTTCTCCCGTCCAAACAAATTTTCATCTGCTTTCCCCCTTAATACAGCTGCTCAAAGCTTTTGTAATGGTCACCTGTGTAATAAATATCCCCGTCATCGGAGAAAATAATCCGTTCACTGCCGCGATAGCCGCCGTTGTAATTCACATCACACTCGGTATAGCTGTCCTCCTCGGGGAGCAGTCCTTCGTAATTCCCGAAATGGTCGCCGCCAATGCTCATCCCCTCTGCCACGTCCCAGAGGTTGCCCTTCTTGCTGTCCCAGCCAAGCTGCTCCGCCTCTTTCTTCGTAATAAAGTTATCCGGCAAATCTCCATAGGTGTGGATATAAAGCGCAACCTCCTCCGGCGTGCTGTACCAGCCGTCCTCCGTAATCGTCGCTTCATCGGCTGCCTGCCCTGTCTGCGCCGTTGGCTCGCTTATGTCGCTGCATCCCGTAAAAGCTGCTGTGCAGAGCATCAACAGCAGCAGCAGATATGCCGTCAGTTTCTTTTTCATGTCAGAATCCTCCTCAGTTTTTGTTTTCATCCTAACATGAAAACCCATTCTTTTCAACTCCACATAAAAAAGACGAGATATATTTCTATATCTCGCCTTTTGATTATGCGTAATCGCTCAAAAGATTAGCCCTGAGCCAGCTTTTTGTAGCCTTCCAGTCTTTCTTTTGCTGTTGCTTCTGTCTGTTCGAACAGTTCTTCAGCGATTTCAGGGAATGTTCTCTGCAGAGAGCTGTAACGAACTTCGCTCAGCAGGAATTCTCTGAAGTTGCCTGTAGGTTCTTTGGAGTCCAGAGTGAAGGGATTCTTGCCTGCTTTCTTCAGTTCAGGGTTGAATCTGTACATCTGCCAGTAACCTGCTTCAACTGCACGTTTGATTTCGTTCTGAGCACCGGACATGCCGCCTTTCAGACCGTGGTTGATACAAGGAGCGTAAGCGATGATCAGGGAAGGACCATGGTATTTTTCAGCTTCTACCAGAGCCTTAACCAGCTGGTTCTTGTCTGCGCCCATAGCAACCTGTGCAACGTATACATAGCCATAGGACATAGCCATCATACCCAGGTCTTTTTTCTTAACTCTCTTACCGGATGCAGCGAACTGAGCAACTGCACCAACGGGTGTAGATTTGGATGCCTGACCGCCTGTGTTGGAGTAAACTTCTGTATCCAATACCAGAACGTTTACATCTTCGCCGGATGCCAGAACGTGGTCCAGACCGCCGTAACCGATATCGTAAGCCCAGCCGTCACCACCGAAAATCCACTGAGACTTCTTAGCCAGCTGATCTTTGTTTTCCAGAACATAAGCAACGATGTTCTTAGCTTCTGCGTCTGTGCCGTTGTAAGCTTCCAGAGCAGCAACCAGAGCCTTTGTAGCTTCCTTGGAAGCATCGCCGTCGTTCATTGTTTCTACCCAAGCATCAACAACACCTGCAACGGATGCATCGATTGCTTTCAGGTTTTCCAGTCTATCTTTCAGGCCATTTCTCATGTGCTTAACTGCGGAAGCCATACCCAGACCATATTCTGCGTTGTCTTCAAACAGGGAGTTTGCCCATGCGGGACCATGGCCGTCTTTGTTTGTTGTGTAAGGCATAGAAGGTGCGGAACCACCCCAGATGGAGGAGCAGCCTGTTGCGTTTGCAACGTACATTCTGTCACCGAACAGCTGAGTTACCAGTTTAGCGTAAGGTGTTTCACCACAACCTGCGCAAGCGCCGGAGAACTCAAGCAGAGGCTGTTCGAACTGAGAACCCTTAACGGATGCTTTGTCCATAGGGTTAGCCTTGTGTGCAACTTCGTCAATAGCGAAATCCCAGTTAGCAGCTTCAGCTTCCTGTGTTTCCAGAGGTTTCATTTCCAGAGCCTTCTTAGGAGCAGGACATACTACTGCACAGCTGCCGCAGCCCAGGCAGTCCAGAGAGGAAACCTGCATTCTGTATTTCAGACCTGCAAATGCAGCGCCACCCTTAGCTTCTACAGCCTTGAATGCTGCGGGAGCCTTAGCCAGTTCTTCATCTGTTACCAGGATAGGTCTGATTGCAGCGTGAGGACATACATAAGAGCACTGGTTACACTGGATACAGTTTTCAGCGTTCCATTCGGGTACGTTAACTGCTACACCACGTTTTTCGTAAGCAGCTGTACCTGTAGGGAAGTGACCGTCTTCTCTGCCGGAGAATGCGGATACGGGCAGCTTGTCGCCTTCCTGTGCATTCATGGGTTCAACGATATTCTTAACGAATTCTGTTGTCTTTCTTGCAGCTGCTGTTTCTGTATCTTCTGCGGTTGCCCAGGAAGCGGGGATTTCAACCTTAACAGCGCCGTCTACACCACGGTCAACAGCAGCGTAGTTCATGTTCAGGATTGTGTCACCCTTCTTACCATAGGATTTTGTGATAGCTGCTTTCATGTATTCTACAGCCTGATCAATGGGGATGATGTTAGCCAGTTTGAAGAATGCAGCCTGCAGAACTGTGTTGATTCTGTTGCCCAGACCGATTTCAGCAGCGATAGCTGTACCATTGATGATGTAGAAGTTTGCATGCTTTGCAGCCAGCTGTCTTTTCAGTTTTGCGGGCAGCTTTTCGTCCAGTTCTTCTACGGACCATGTTGTGTTCAGCAGGAATGTACCGTTGGGGTTCAGTTCTGTAACCATATCGTACAGGTGAACATATTCCTGTTTATGACAAGCAACGAAGTCTGCTGTTTTTACCAGGTATGTAGATCTGATGGGTGTGTCACCGAAACGCAGGTGAGACTGTGTGATACCACCGGATTTCTTGGAGTCATAGCTGAAGTATGCCTGTGCATATTTGTCTGTATGGTCACCAATGATCTTGATGGAGTTCTTGTTCGCACCTACAGTACCGTCAGCGCCCAGACCCCAGAATTTGCAGGAGATTGTGCCGTCGTCGCCTGTAACGTTAACTTCTTCGCCAACTTCCAGGGATGTGTTTGTAACGTCATCCACGATACCCAGTGTGAAGTGGTTT
Source organism: Anaerotignum sp. (assembly GCA_050872285.1). GTDB lineage: Bacteria > Bacillota > Clostridia > Lachnospirales > Anaerotignaceae > Anaerotignum_A. Next base: position 6,148 of record JBNMGO010000005.1, on the reverse strand, counting down.
TTGGGTTTGTCCAGAGACAGGTTAGCATATACTGCCAGGAACTGAGCAGGTGTAACGTCCTTGGAACCCAGACCGTAACGGCCGCCAACTACAACGGGAGAGGATTCTGCTTCAAACAGTGCTGTACAAACGTCCATGTACAGAGGTTCGCCCTGTGCACCGGGTTCTTTTGTTCTGTCCAGAACAGCAATCTTCTTAGCTGTTGCAGGGATAACTTCCAGCAGCTTTTCTGCTACGAAAGGACGGAACAGATGTACTTTAACCAGACCAACCTTTTCGCCTTTTGCTGTCAGGTAGTCGATTGTTTCTTCGATTGCTTCACAAGCGGAACCCATAGCAATGATGATTCTTTCTGCATCAGCTGCACCATAGTAGTTGAACAGTCTGTAATCTCTGCCTGTGATTCTGCTGATTTCGCCCATGTATTCTTCTACTACTGCGGGCAGAGCATTGTAGAATTTGTTTGCTGCTTCACGGCCCTGGAAGTAGATATCGGGGTTCTGAGCTGTACCTCTGATAACGGGATGTTCGGGGTTCAGCGCATTTCTCTTGAATGTATTTACTGCATCCATATCGATGATCTTTGCCAGTTCATCATAGTCGATGCATTCGATCTTCTGGATTTCGTGAGAGGTACGGAAACCATCGAAGAAGTGAACGAAAGGAACACGGCCTTTGATTGCGGACAGGTGAGCAACGCAAGCCAGGTCCATAACTTCCTGTACGGAGTTGGAAACCAGCATAGCGAAACCTGTCTGACGACAAGCCATAACGTCGGAATGATCACCGAAGATGGACAGTGCATGTGCAGCCAGAGCACGTGCTGTTACGTGGAATACGCAGGGCAGCAGTTCGCCGGCGATTTTGTACATGTTGGGGATCATCAGCAGCAGACCCTGAGATGCTGTGTAGGTTGTTGTCAGCGCGCCGGCTGCCAGAGAGCCGTGAACTGTACCGGAAGCACCTGCTTCGGACTGCATTTCTACTACTTTAACTGTCTGACCAAAAAGGTTCTTTTTACCATTCGCTGCCCAGTCGTCTGTTTTTTCAGCCATGGGAGAGGAAGGTGTGATGGGGAAGATACCGGCAACTTCTGTAAACGCATAGGAAGCGTATGCAGCAGCTTCGTTACCGTCCATCGTTTTCATTACTTTAGACATTTCTTTTTCTCCTCCTTTAGAATTAGAGAGTTCTGTTTGTTCGGGGGATATGCCCCCTTCTTTCATCTTTTGCAGCCATCAGAAATGGCGGCTCACCCTTTTTCGGTATATAAAGAAAGTTTATCAATCCTGTTGTCTTACAACAAGGTTTTTCCCTTATACACGCGGAACGGGATTTTTTACGTAATTATTATACAATTAAATCTTTTTCATTTCAACAGCAAAATGAAAAAACCCCCGTTATGTTTCTAACAAGATACTTTTTGTGATGTTGCTGACAGGTCTTATGTTTTTTAAAATATTTTTATGCAAAATTATTTTTTGTCGACGAATATTATTTATTTCATTGTCCGACAAGATTAAAAATTGTACAAAAAATTATACCATAAAAATCTTTAGCAAAAGAAGTTTGTGAATCAAAAAACAAACAATTTGTATACAGTGTATAAAATCAAATACATAGTTTTCCCCTATCTTTTTTTGCATTTTACGATTCGACAGGAAAAACTGTCAAAGAAAAAAATAAGATGTCTGATTTCCTGATTTCAAACATTTTTCTTTGTTTTCTTCCGAAAAATAAAAAAAGAGAGCGGATTTCGACAAATTCCGCCCTCTCAGTTTTCATTTTGTAAATAAACCCTTGTACTTCTTTCTCCAGACCGTCTGCTCCGCCGCCAGCGGTTCAATCGTCTGTCCGCCGTCCGCATCCTCCTCAATCAGAATCAGCTCTCCGTCCGCCGTCAGATAGAACTGCTCCGCCGTCCAATCCGCGCCTGCCGCTTCCTGTGCCGCCTCTAAAGCGGTCTGTGTCAGCATATCCGCAAGCGTTACGGTTTTCTGCCCCAGAAGGTCGAAGTTTTTCGCAAAGCGCACAGGCATGCCGTTCCTCGTTCCTTCCCAGATGATGGAAAGAAAATCCTTCGTGCAGAAGCCTGTTTTCACCTGTACCTGCAGCAAACTGTCCGCCGTGTTTTCCTCCGCCATAAATGCCGTGATGTAATCCTGCATCTGCCGCATCAGGGAATCATTCAGGCTCTTTTCGTAATTCGCGTCATTCAGCCCAATAATAACCGGCACATCCACAGAATATACGCCATCTTCCGCGTCTGCCGTCAGTGTCTTCGCCGCCGCCACAGGCTCCGTGCCGTCCTTCATTTCCAGTGTCACCTGCTTCGTTTCGTGGTTAAAGCGGACATCCCCTGTATAGTACGCGGAAATCACATCCTCGTCCACATACAGGCACCCGTTAATCATATTCGGCGCATCCGGCAAAGTCACCTCATAGCCATTCAGAACGGCATCCCGTTCCCCGGAACGCACGCGCAGCGTTCTGCCGCGGTAAGAAACCACCGTCTGTTTCGTTTCCGTATCCCAGCTTACCGTACCGCCCAGTGCCTCCATGGTGTGCCGCAGGGGCAGCAGCAGCTTTTCCGTATCCTCAAAATAAAGCGGCATATTTTCCATGTTTTCCAGCGTTTTTACGCCGCTTTCCTCGTTTTCCGTTTCCTTCTGTGCAGAGGTTTCCGTCGCCGTCACCTCAATTTTATTGCGCGCAATCAGCGTCATGGAAAGTGTCAGCGCCCCAGCCAGAAGCACCGCACCTGCCGCCGCAATAATCGCAACCTTTTTTACTGTCATAATTTTCCCTCTTTCTGCTTTCGTTCAGAAAGTATTTTTATTCCTGTGCCAAAAAGAACGCCGCCAGCTTTTCGGGGAACGTTGCTTCATCCTTGATTTCAGGCTCCGTTTCCGCAGGCACTCTTTCGGGCAGATTCCTCCCCAGAAGAATCTCGTTTTCACCCAGACGAATGGTGATATTCTGCGTCTCCTTATCCCAGAGCATCTCCGCCCCGGCCAGATTCGTCAGATCGCGCAGCTTATAATACGCCGCGCCGTTCTTCGTGCGCCCTTCTATTTCCTTTGTCTTTCCGTCACAGGAAACCTTCACGGCATCATATTTCACCTTGCTGCCGTCCGCAGAAAGGTTCATTTCCTTGCCCAGAGAAGCAAACAGATTCTTTGCGTTTGCCGCAGAAACATAGTATACCCCGTTTTCATAATACAGCTCTGTTTTTCCGTCTGTCTCCACCGTCTGCATCTGCATTTCCTGCATCGTTCCCTTTCTCCAGGGGTTTGCGGCAGCAGGGTCTGTCGGGTCCCAGCCGCGGCGCGCCGTATCATTTCTGTTGATTTTCGGCACTGCGGCAGGCTGCAAAGGCTCCTTCACATTCCCACGGTACATCTTTACCGTTGTACCAATCGGGCAGTTGTCATAAATCCATTTCACATCCTTTACCGTCAGGCGGATACACCCTGCGGAGGCAGTTGTCCCCAGTTTATTGAATTCATCATATTCCAATGTGGTTTTGTCCTTTTTATAATAAGGCACAGAATGGAAGAGATACGGCCCCGTAATGCGTGTTGCATACTGCCCCCATACGTTTCCGTATAAAGCACGCCATTCGTATTTCACACTGGTCTGGAACGTCCCCTCAGGGGTATCCGTGCCGCCGCTGCAGCGGAATGCCTTGATGGAAACCGTATAGTTCCCTGCCGCATCCTTTTCATAAACCGTTACCACATTTGCCGTCAGGTTTACCGTTATGTAATAGGGGCTTTTTGTTTTTTCCGCCGCAAAAGCTGTGCTGCATAAGCCAAACAACAGCAGACAGAATACCAATATGCCCAGGCTCCGTTTTTTCATAATTCTTCTCCTTTATCAAATCATCGTTTCGATTGCCGAATTTTTCTCTTTATACATTATAAGGAAGGATTGGACAAGAATCAAGAAACACTTTCTTAAAAATCGTTGAATTTTTGGGAAATCTGCAAAAAAAGAACAGGGAATGTCCTTTTGGAGCAATTCCCTGTCTGTTTTTTAAATATTTTTCAAATCCTTAAAGCTCTGGAACAATGTTCTGTACAAATCCTTATACAGCGTAAAATATTTCGCATACGCACCGTTCGCCGCCATATCGGGCTTGGAAACATCCTTTTTCCGCACCAGTGCATTGCAGGCAGTTTCCAAGTCAGAATAAATGCCTGCGCCGACGCCTGCCAGAATTGCCGCGCCCAATGCGCCGCCCTGATCGGACTGTACTGTGCTTACGGGGCAGCCATACATATCCGCCAGCATCTGCCGCCAGAAGGGGCTTCTGCCGCCGCCGCCGCAAATCATCATATCCTCAATGGGTACGCCCATCTCGCGGAACACCTCAACACATTCCCACTGGGAGAAGGAAATCCCTTCCATCACGGAACGAATCAGATGGGGTCTTTCGTGCATTGCGGAAAGTCCAAAGAATACACCGCGGCAATCGGGGTCGGGATGAGGAGAACGTTCCCCCATCAGATAAGGCAGGTAAATCAGCTTTTCGGAGCCGATGGGTACCTTTGCCGCCTCTGCCGTCATAATTTCATAAGGGTCTACGCCCTTTTCCTTAGCCTCTGTCATTTCGGGCGTGCAAACGTGATTCCGCAGCCATTGCAGAGAAAGCCCTGCCGCCTGTGTGCAGCTCATAACCGTCCATTTGCCGGGTACGGATGCACAAAGCGTATGCACTCTGCCCTTGGGGTCAAGCGCCATCTGGTCGGAAACCGCATAAACCACCGCAGAAGTACCAATCGTGGTAAATGCCTTCCCTTGGGAAACAATGCCTGTCCCAATCGCAGCCGCAGGGTTGTCCCCCGCACCGCCGACCACAATCGTACCTGCCGCAAGCCCGGTCAGTGCCGCCGCTTCCTGATGCACCTCGCCTGTCACATCCTGCGATTCATACATCTTGCCAAGCAGTCTTTTTTCAATGCCCAGTCCTTCCAGAATTTCATCCGACCATGTCCGCTTTGCAACGTCCATCAGCTGCATCCCGGAAGCATCGGAAACCTCTGTGGCATATTCGCCCGTCAGCTTATAACGGATATAGTCCTTCGGCAGAAGGATATGCGCGCATTTTGCGTACAGTTCCGGCTCATGCTTTTTCACCCAGAGGATTTTTGCTGCCGTGAAGCCGGTTACCGCAGGGTTCGCCGTAATCCGGATGATTTTTTCCGCCCCCAGAATACGGTTCATATCCTCAACTTCCTCGCCTGTTCTCTGATCGCACCAGATAATCGAGCGGCGCAGCACCTCGCCGTTTTCATCCAGCATAACCAGACCGTGCATCTGTCCGGAAAGCCCAATGCCCTTGATATCCGCCGCATCCACGCCGGAGGTCTGCAATACCGCCTGCACACCCTTGACTACCGCATTCCACCAATCCTCGGGTTCCTGCTCTGCCCAGCCGTTCTGCTCCTGATATAAGGGATATTCAAATGTTTTTGCTGTGATTGGATTGGCGTCCCTGTCAAAGAGCACTGTTTTCGTGCCGGAGGTACCAATATCAATACCCAGTAAATATTCCATAGTCACACCGCCATTTCTTCCGCAAGCATCACAGCTTGATTACAGCCTTTACCACGTTTTCCTTGTCGTTGATGGCAGCCTCGTATGCCTCCTGAATGTGTTCGAAATCAAATTCATGGGTTGCAACTGTGCCGATATCAATGCCGTTTGCCACTGCGGAAATTGCTTTAGCATACAGGTTTCCGTAACGGAATACGGATTCGATTCTTGCTTCCTTCGCCATAATCTGACCGAAGTTGAATTTTACTTCGGGGTCAGCAGCCATACCTACCAATGTAATCGTGCCGCCCTTCTTTACCAGATAAGGTGTCTGTGCAATGGTTACGGGAGAGCCTGCTGTTTCGAATACCTTTTCAATGCCAACGCCGTTTGTGAAGGCTTCTACTTCCTTCAGTACATCCTTTTCCTTTGCATCGATGACTCTGGTTGCGCCCAGCTTCATTGCGTAGTCCAGACGTTTCTGCGCCATGTCAACCACTGTGATGTCAGTTGCGCCGCAAGCCTTGCAAGCCAGCAGTGTCATCAGACCAATGCAGCCGGAGCCAAGGATAATGCACTGGTCGCCCATGCCAACCTTGCCCTGGTG